>CADBNG010000379.1 GCA_902795985.1 uncultured Lachnospiraceae bacterium | reverse complement strand
TACATTGCCGCGCAGAATAAATGTTTTGAATTCAGCAATAAAATTCTTCATGGAGCTTCTCCTTTATAAAATTTTTATAAACTGAGTTTAGCAGTTTTCCTTCGATATTTCAAGAGTTTATGGCCGGCCGGCCTGGCGTTTACATAGGGGATGCAGGAGCTTCGTAATCAGGCGTTTTGTGATGCGTTTTTAAACAGCGTAAAGGGTTTTTTTCTGCAGGAAAGAGGCGATGCGGAAGATTCGCTCTACAAAACTGCCGGGATTGTGTGGTATGATGAACCGCGGAGGAATCAGTATGACCATGTATGTTGAATATGTCTGCCTGTCGCATGCCGGCCGCGTACGGACGGAAAACCAGGATAATTTCCTGTGCAACAACAATTACCGGAACGCCCCGTTTCCGGACGGATACCGGGAAACCGGCAGGACCGATACGATGGACTGTCCGCTGTTTGCCGTTTTCGACGGGTTGGGCGGAGAAGAAAAAGGGGAAGTCGCTTCTTTAATTGCCGCGCAGACCGCGAAAAAGATCATTCCAGGTAAAGAACCGAGAAAGGCCCTCCGGACTTTTGTGGAGGACGCCAATGCCCGGATCTGCGATTATGCCCGTGAAAACGGGGTGCGGTCCATGGGAACGACAGCGGCCCTTCTTGCCTTTGAACGCCAGAAGGTTACAATCTGCAATCTCGGGGACAGCCCGGTATTTCTCTTCCGGGAAGGCAGTCTGAAAAAAATGTCGGTGGATGATCTTTTCTTTTCGGAACTCTACCGGAAACCGCCGCTTTCCCAGTGCCTGGGTATTCCGCCGGAAGAAATGCTTCTGGTTCCCCATTTCCGCCAGGAAAAACTCCGGCAGTCCGACCGCTGGCTGGTCTGCTCCGACGGACTTACCGATATGCTGACGGAACAGGAGATCGCTGAAATCATGCGCCTTGAAAGTACGCAGGAGTGCGGAGACCGGCTTTTATCCCAGGCGCTCGAACGGGGCGGGAAAGATAATACTACGATTATTATATGCAGCATTGTGTAAGAACGGTTCCGGTTCCGCCGGGGTATGACGGCGGGGACCACCGCACAGGATTCGGGTTCCGATGCAAAACGGGAAGTGATGCACCGGAGCCCGGGTTTATTTGCTGGTTTTTTTACAATCCGCTTTTTTTGAAAAAAATGAAAAATCTTACAAGGGATTTTCGATTGGACACAGTATAATCTAAAATAGAGAGATTTATACGGAGACTGAAATGGGTTCATCGAAAACAATACGGGAACGGCGCGAGGAAGCGGAATACTCGCTTCTGAGTGAATTTGCCGCGAAAAGCCGTGATTCCGCCGGCCGGATGAAAAAGGAGACGGAATGTACGATTCGCACGGTATACCAACGAGACCGTGACCGTATTATTCATTCAAAATCCTTCCGGAGATTAAAAGACAAAACACAGGTTTTCCTGTCACCGCAGGGAGATCATTACCGGACGCGGCTTACGCACACCCTGGAGGTGTCCCAGATCGCGCGGACGATTGCCGGCGCACTGCGCCTGAATGCCGATCTTGTGGAAGCCATTGCGCTCGGTCATGACCTGGGGCATACTCCTTTCGGCCATAAGGGGGAAGAAGTACTGGACCGGGAATGTCCGTACGGCTTTCGTCATAATGAGCAGAGCGTACGGGTGGTCGAAGTCCTGGAGCGCGAAGGCGCCGGACTGAACCTGACGGCGGAAGTGCGCGAGGGAATCCTGAATCACCGTACCCGGACCAGCCCGAAGACGCTTGAAGCCCAGACTGTCCGGATTTCCGACAAGCTGGCCTATATGCATCATGATATGGATGACGCGATCCGTGCCGGTATCCTTACGGAGGAGGATATTCCCCTGGCCCTTCGCCGGCAGCTGGGGTCCACATGCCGGGCCCGGCTGAATACCCTTGTGGTGGATCTGGTGGAGAACAGCGAGAACAGTCCGTATATCTCCCAGACCCCGGAGATGGAAGAGGCCTACAGCGAACTGCGCTCCCTGATGTTCCGGCTCGTTTATAATGCCGGGGCTGCGCGGAAGGAGAATCCGAAAGTCGACCGGATGCTGTCGCTGCTTTACCGGTATTACAATGAACATCCGGAGGAGATGTCCTCGGAATACCTGTCCCTGATGATCCGGGGTGAGAAGACGGAAAGAGTGGTCTGCGATTACATTTCCGGAATGACCGATCAGTATGCCGTTCATATTTTTGAAGAACTCTTTGTTCCGGAAGGCTGGAGCGTATATTGAGATTTACGGATGAATACATCGAAGAAGTGCGGGATAAAAATGACATCGTGGACGTCATTTCCGCCTACGTGCGTCTGGAGCACCGGGGCAGTTCCTATAAGGGGCTGTGCCCGTTTCACAGCGAAAAAACGCCTTCGTTTTTCGTCAACCGGAGCCGGCAGATGTATCACTGCTTCGGCTGCGGAAAATCCGGGGATGTTTTCAATTTCCTTATGGAATACGACCGCAGCACATTTACCGAATCGGTGGTGACGCTTGCGGGGCGCGCCGGAATGGCCGTGCCGGAGGACACCGGAACCGGGTACGACCGGGAACAGAAAAACAGAAGGGACCGGCTTCTTGAGATCCATAAGGAAGCCGCCGTCTGGTATTTTAAGGCTCTTTACCAGCCCGGGGCAAAACAGGCACTGGCCTATCTGCGGGGG
>CADBNG010000378.1 GCA_902795985.1 uncultured Lachnospiraceae bacterium | reverse complement strand
GCGTAACTGTGGGCGTTACCGTGGGCTGAGCCTCCTCTGAAACCAGCGCGAACGGGCTGCAGTGATCCGCGGTTACCTCCACATAACAGCCGCTGCCGGTTCCCTGCACCTTCACTGCCGTTTTTTTCAGCAGTTTATAATCAATTATGCTGTCATAATGCCAGACTTCAACACCGGCTCCTTCCTCCAGGAAACCGGCCGGAATCCGCACCTTCATTTTCAGCTTCTGTCCGGTCATCACCGAAGCCGGGATCAGGCTGCCGGAAAACGCTTCCAGCGCCGGATTCCAGATGACAAGCATCGGCTGTATATTAAAGGCGGGGTCCACGACGGCTTTTACTTTTCCGTCTTTTTCTTCAAAGCGGACAATGGCTCCGGGTTCATAGTATGCCATGGTATTGATGTTTTCCGGAGTTATTTTCAGATCTCCGTTTTTATTCCGGTATCTCCCCGGATGAACCGCTTCCAGCAGCGCGGTTTCCGCTTTCCCGTTTCCGTCAATGCCGAAAACGTCCAGGGTCAGAACCGAACCGTTCTTCTGCAGTTCCTCCTGAACCAGGTACGCCGTTTCCTTCATCTGGGCGGCAATCTGTTTTTTCTCCTGGTCTGTAAGCGAAACCTGAAGTCCGGAGTCTTTCGCCCGCATCACGGCGTCTTCGATTTCGGCGGCAATCCCCGCCTCCATCTTCTCATCCTTTTTCTCATAGAGATTCAGATTATTCAGCTTCAGGTTCTTCCAGTCGGCGGCGGAACCCGCTTCCGTGCTTTCCTCTTCTGCGGAAAGATCCGTTTCATAGCCCGGATCAAAGGTCAGAAGGGGGCTGTCCGCGGCAATCTCGCCTTCTTTCGGCGAGGAAAGCGACAGGAAATAAACCGGTGCTTTGATGCTGGTCTGAGCGGTAACCTCATAATGGGCTCCCCAGTCCGATCCGACCAGTTTCTTTGTTTCGTTCACATCCATATCCGCATTCTGCGCGAACAGATGCATTTCATCGACCGTCCACCACCAGTGATGTTCGTTATAGGCCGCTCTTGCCGCGCAGATCTGGTCGACGGAGAGGCTGCCGGTTTCCGGATCCAGGATATCGTACAGCACCCAGTCGTGTAAGGAAAAGTTATCGCCTTTTACTTTCGAAGGATTTCCGCTGTTAATCTTATAGGCGTTTCCCGTACTGAAATAATCGCCGGTCAGGGATCTCGCGGTCATAGGAACCGCATCGCCCAGGCTGAAATCACTGCTTCCGGAAAATCCTGTCATGATGGGACCCTTAAAATCGTCCGGAATCTGTACGCCGTTTCTCTTCAGATACTGGAGGAAGCTTTCATCTTCCTGCTTCATGCAGAGATACTGCCGGTAAAGGACCAGTCCGAACACGTTATCCAGGATTGCCGGGATCTCTGCTTCCTTCCCGTCGGCATCTTCAATTTTCCATCCGTCCGCCGTGTAGCTCATGTACGTCCGGTCCCGGTATTCCTTATACTGCCGCCGCATGGCGTAAACCGACGTCTCCGTGGAGTGAAGCGACAGTTCGGAATAGTCCACAATCTGATTGACGATGTAGCAGTAATTGTCATGGTGGGTAAGCACCGAATCCTGCATCGCATCCAGCCCCTTGACTGCCGCAATCCAGTTTTTCTGCAGATCCGTCTTGTTTGCAAGGGGCTGGCGTTCATCCTGGCCTGCCACCGTGAGCGCAAATGTTCCGAAGTATCCGGCCGTCGCAACCATCGAAAGGCAGGTATTGACAAGGTCCTCCTTTGCCTCGCCTTCAAAGCCGTGGGTCAGATACTGTACCTTGATCAGGGCATCAATGCCGGTATTGGCCCTCATGACCTTATCGCAGTAGTCATTGTAATCGTTCATCACCTGGATGACCCACTCATCATTTTCCGTCATGACCTTGCAGGAAATATGGTAAATCAGCGTATTGAACAGATCCAGCGCATAGGCCTCAGCCCTCTTGTTTTTCTCTGTGTCGTCCAGCGTTTTCCACTCCTTATAGAAAGAGGAGGAAGCCGAAAGCTTTTTGTCCGCAGCCGCCGAAAGGAAGCTCTCCTTCAGCATCGCGGTCAGACGTTCTTCATAATGATCCACATCAAAGCGTTCCGAACGGGTGTCCGGCATGTAATCGGCGGGAATGCCGACACACTGGTTTTTCAGAATGGTTTCCCCGTTATCCGCAGTGGACGGAATATCGGAATCATATG
>CADBNG010000377.1 GCA_902795985.1 uncultured Lachnospiraceae bacterium | reverse complement strand
TCTTTTGCTCCTCAAGATGAATGGCGAGTGGAAGTGCGTTGCGAAAGCATATAACCAGAATTCCGATACGATTCAGGAGGGATGAAAAAATGAAAAAAGATTTAGGCGTGATCCCGGCAGTTTATCCGATGCCGGTGTTAATGGTTGCAGCATACGATAAAGATGAAAAAGTAAATGTTATGAATGTTGCCTGGGGGCAGATCTGCGACGAGGATAAGATCATCCTGTTTATCGGTGAAGGTAAGAAGACATGGCTGAATATCCGGGAAAGCAAGGCATTTACGGTTGCACTGGCCGATGAAGCCCACATGGATGTCGCTGATTTCTTCGGCATCGCTTCCGGAAACAAGATGGCAGACAAGTTCGAAAGGACCGGCTATCACGCAGTGAAAAGCAATAACGTTCACGCTCCGATCATCGATGAGTTTCCGCTTGTCATGGAATGCGAGCTTCTGGAATTCGTAAATACCGACCATATTTCCGGCATCGTCGGGAAGATCGTTAACGTAAAGGCAGAGGAAACCGTACTGGACGAAAAAGAAAAAGTGGATCCGGAAAAACTGCACGCACTCATGTTCGATCAGTTTAAAAACGGATATTATACGACCGGTGCAAAAGCAGGTCAGGCTTGGAATGCAGGCGCCGGATATATGAAAAAATAAACGGGGCATAAAGCCTCTGCCTGATAAGCGGCGTTACATACCCCTGTTTTATAGTACTTTCCGAGGGATCCTCTTGATTCGGATCCCTCTTTTTCTGTTCCTGAGAGGTGAGAAGACCGGGAGAGATCATGGTTTTCTCATCTTTTCAGATTATCAGACAAGCCTGGATATCTATACAAGGTAAACTGATGCGTACTTGAGTGGAAGTTATGCTGACAACAGCGTTGCAGATGTGATAAAATACCATCGTAAAAACGGTTTATGTTTTAGAATATATTAAGGAGGAAACACTTTGATCTGGAATGAGGTTACACCACGAGTAGCCGATATGCGGCAGCGTTACCGTACGACCAAGCCAAGACTGGATACAGCACGCTTCCGGATCGTGACAGAGTTTTATCAGGAGAACCCTCAGCTGACAGGTATCCTTAAGAGAGCAAAGAATTTTAAAAATCTCTGTGAAAAGATTCCTGTTGTGATCCACGACGGCGAACTGATCGCCGGAGAAATGGTCACGACATATCGGGCGAGCGCCATTTTCCCGGAGATCACCTTCAGCTGGCTTTCAGACGAACTTGAAACCGGTGATCCGGGCAAACGGGAAACAGATCCCTACATCGTTTCCGAAGAGGATAAGGCTTATATTCTTTCCAAAAAAGACTTCTGGCTGAAGAATAATATGAGCGCCATTTTTGACGAATATCTTCCGGAAGGCTACAAGCCTCATGCCGGCAACGGTATGCTGATGTTCAACGAAAAAGGGAATGTGAACACACCGGTAGGTCATTTCGCCGTCAACTACTGGAAGGCGACCAGAAAAGGCTTTGGCGCCATCCGTGAAGAAGCGCTTGAGCGTATGGCCGCTCTGGAAAAAGAAGGGATCATGGGCGACAACAACCGGAAATACAGCTTTTACCGCGCTGTTTCCATCTGTTGTGATGCCATGATCATCTGGAGTAAACGGTATGCAGAAGAAGCCAGACGGCTTGCAGGCCTTGCCGAAGGCGAACGACGCGAAGAACTTTTGGAGATGGCAGACAGCTACGGCTGGATAATGGAGAATCCCTGCCGGAATTTCCGTGACGCGATCCGCTGTATCTACCTGTATCATCTGGCTCTGTGCCTGGACGGACAGCTGCACGGACTGAGTCTCGGACGCTTTGACCAGTATCTGGGAGACTACTATAAAGCAGATCTGGAAGCCGGCGCCATTACTCCGGAAGCAGCTCAGGAGCTGGTGGATCTTTTCTGCCTGAAGCTTGCGGAAAACAATAAGATGTGCCAGTACAACCCGGCGACCATAGCCAACCCGGGTTACACGAGCGGTACACTGATCACGCTGGGAGGTGTGGATAAAGAAGGTCACGACGCCTCTAACCCCATCACTTATATGACATTGCAGACAGCCGCGAGATTGTCCCTGCATTCCCCGCCGCAGGCGCTTCGTATTCATGACAATACACCGGACGATCTTTGGGAACTGGCTATTGAGACCACCAAGATCGCAGGCGGTGTACCCACGTTTGAATATGACGGCGTAATTATTCCCGCCCTGAAAAAGCGCGGCCTTTCCAACGAAAGCGCAAACAACTATACGTTGATCGGCTGTGTGGAACCCGCAGGCTGCGGTGACGAATGGGCGCAGCCCGGCGGAACGGGATGCGAATCCTATATCAATCTGGTCGGTGCGGTCCTGCTGGCCATGAACAATGGAACGAACCCCATGCCCGGGCCGAACGGACAGGTGAAGGAGCATACGGGACTGCAGCTTGGATATCTGTACGATTACAAGACCTTTGAGGAGTTCCAGGATGCGGTGAAGCAGCAGATCGAATACTTCTGCCGCTGGCATGTAGCATGTGAAAACATGTGGGAGAGCGTTGCAGAACAGATCCATCCGCTGCCTATTGTTTCCACGACGATGGACGGCTGCATGGAAAAAGGAAAGGATGTAATGTCCGGCGGAGCCAAATTCAATTCCACTGGAAACTCTGCCATCGGTATCGGCAATGTGGCGGAATGCCTAAACTGCATAAAATATGCTGTCTTTGATAAAAAGATCTGTACCGCACGTGAGATGTATGATGCTGTAATGGCAAACTGGGAAGGCTACGAAGACCTGCATCAGATCATTGTCAGCCAGGTACCGCATTTCGGAAACGGTATCGATGAATGCGACCAGTTCTCCAGATGGACAGCAAATGT
>CADBNG010000376.1 GCA_902795985.1 uncultured Lachnospiraceae bacterium | reverse complement strand
GTATGCAAATACGAAAAAATCCCCCTTCCCTATGGAATTGACGCCGTAAATCAGTTATAATCAGACCGTAAACAACGATGGCAGCGGAAGCTGCGAATAGGGCTGTGCCCGGGAGCATAAAAGAAAAATGTCAGCGATTGTAGAATTATTAAGAGCGGAAGAAGATGGGTCACTCAGTTTTGGTAATTATGAACTGACAGAAAAAACGAAGTTATCGGATTTCAATTTCGAAGGAGATGTCTATAAGGTCAAAACATTCAACGAGATCACAAGGCTGGAACGCAACGACGCGCTTGTCTACGAATCCGTGCCGGGAACGACCGTACGGAACCTGATGGTGACGATGGATGATATATCCTTTACGGTCGAAGGCCCCGAAGACGCGGACCTGACGCTTGGCCTGATGGAGGATACCCATTATGAAATCATCATGAACGGGGAATCCGCCGGAATCATGAAAACCAATCTGGGAGGGAAGCTGAGCTTCGGCGTGGAGCTTTCGGAAGGCGAACCGGTCGAGATTGTCGTAAGATTAGAATAAAGAAGAAGTTCAGGGGCTGCCGCAAAACGGCAGCCCGATTCAACCGGGGGAAAATCCGCAGGAAAACGGTGCCGCGGGAAGGAAGCGGCGGCCGGGACCTGCGGGCCCGTATCTGCCTTGGGCCGTTCGGCCCGGAGGGAATCACACATGGCAAAAGATAAAAAGTCCGTGTTCTTCTGTCAGAACTGCGGCTATGAGTCACCGAAATGGATGGGGCAGTGCCCCGGATGCCGGCAGTGGAACACCTTTGTGGAAGAGGTGGTTTCCGCGAAGAAATCGCCTGCCGCGATCCGGGCGGCCGGTACGGCCGCGTCTGCGGCGCCAGTACCGCTTTCCGGGATCAGCGAGCATGATCATGAGCGGATCAGCACGGGCATCGCGGAGCTGGACCGTGTCCTGGGAGGAGGCATTGTTCCCGGAGCCCTGATGCTGGTGGGAGGCGATCCCGGCATCGGAAAATCCACGCTCCTCCTTCAGGTCTGTCAGAAGATCTCCGCCGCCGGCCGGAGCGTCCTGTACGTTTCCGGAGAAGAGTCCCTGCACCAGATCAAAATGCGCGCCGGAAGGGTCGGGCAGTTTTCCGATCAGCTGAAGCTGCTGTGCGGAACCGATCTGGACACCATCCGGGAGTGCATCGAGAGGGAAAAACCGGAGCTGGTCATTATTGATTCCATCCAGACCATGTATACCGAAGCGGCTTCGTCCTCCCCGGGCAGCGTTTCCCAGGTGCGGGAAGTGACCGGAATCCTGATGCAGCTGGCGAAGACCCACCATATTCCCATATTCATCGTCGGACACGTCACCAAAGACGGAAGCGTCGCGGGCCCGCGGGTGCTGGAACATATGGTGGATACCGTGCTGTATTTCGAAGGCGACCGGAACGCGTTTTACCGCATCCTGCGTTCCGTAAAGAACCGTTTCGGCTCCACGAACGAGATCGGCGTGTTCGAGATGCGCGAAGAGGGGCTCGCGGAGGTGCCGAATCCGTCGGAGTACATGCTGGAGGGCCGGCCGGTGAATGCCTCCGGCTCCGTGGTCTCCTGTTCCATGGAGGGGACGCGTCCGATTATGCTGGAGATCCAGGCCCTGGTCTGCCAGAGCAGCTTCGGCCTGCCCCGGCGCACAGCGAACGGGACGGATTACAACCGGGTGAACATGCTCATGGCCGTACTGGAAAAGCGCGGAAAAATCAACCTCTCTTCCAGCGACGCTTATGTGAATATCACCGGAGGAATCCGGATGAACGAACCGGCGGTAGATCTGGGCATCCTGCTGGCGATTGCCTCCTCCGCGAAGGATTTCGTGGTGGATGAGAAAACAGTGGTTTTCGGCGAGGTCGGCTTAAGCGGGGAGGTCCGTGCCGTCAGCATGGCGGAGCTGCGGATCCGCGAAGCGCAGAAACTGGGCTTTGAAACCGTGATCCTTCCCAAAAGCTGCATGCGTTCCCTTCGGGGGAAGACGTTTGAGGGGCTGGAACTGGTTCCCGTCGCGGACATTCGGGAACTTATTGCGCGGTTCCGATAGTCTGTGATATACTAACTTGGTTTATTTCAGCGATAATAACCTGCAGGAAAACCGCCGAAGCATGCGGAAACGGCGGACAGGCAGGAGTAAGAACCGGATCCGGGAACGCCCGGATTCCGGAGCACCGTATCCATTCAGAAGAGGGAGAAGAAAACAATGGCCAAGAACAAGAAAATGGTGGAAGCCATTACATCCATGAACGAAGATTTTGCCCAGTGGTACACCGACGTTGTGACCAAAGCGGAGCTGGTGGGGTACACCTCCGTCAAGGGCTGTATGGTGATCAAGCCGGCGGGCTTTGCCATCTGGGAAAACATGAAGAATGAACTGGACCGCCGCTTCAAGGCGACGGGCGTGGAGAACGTCTATCTTCCGATGTTCATCCCGGAAAGCCTTCTTCAGAAGGAAAAGGATCATGTGGAAGGCTTTGCCCCGGAAGTGGCCTGGGTCACCCACGGCGGCCTGGAAGAGCTTCAGGAGCGGATGTGCGTGCGCCCGACTTCCGAAACCCTTTTCTGCGACCTGTACGCAAAGGATATCCAGTCCCACCGGGATCTGCCGAAGCTCTACAACCAGTGGTGCTCCGTCGTCCGCTGGGAAAAGACCACCCGCCCGTTCCTGCGTTCCAGAGAATTCCTGTGGCAGGAAGGACATACCGCCCATGCCACGGCGGAAGAGGCGGAAGAGCGCACCATCCTGATGCATAATATCTACGCGGATTTCTGCGAGGAAGTGCTGGCGATCCCCGTTATTAAAGGTAAAAAGACCGACAAGGAAAAGTTTGCCGGAGCCGAGGCGACCTATACCATCGAATCCCTTATGCATGACGGCAAGGCCCTGCAGTCCGGAACGAGCCATAATTTCGGCGACGGATTTGCCCGCGCGTTCGGCGTGCAGTACACCGATAAGGACAACACCCTGAAGTATGTTCACCAGACTTCCTGGGGCTTTACCACGCGGATGATCGGGGCGGTCATCATGGTCCACGGAGATGATTCCGGGCTGGTCCTGCCGCCGCGCATCGCGCCGACCCAGGTCATGATCATTCCGATCCGCGAGGACGCCGAGGGCGTTATGGACGCGGTAAACACCCTGAAGGCAGGCATCGCCGCAAAGGATATCCGGGTCAAGGCCGATCTGACGGACAAGAGCCCGGGCTGGAAATTCTCCGAGCAGGAGATGCGGGGCATTCCGCTCCGGATCGAAGTCGGCCCGAAGGATGTGGCGGCCGGACAGGCTGTCCTGGTACGCCGTGACACCTCCGAAAAGATGATTGTCCCGCTGGCGGAAATTCCCGAAAAAGCGGCCGAACTGATGGTCACCATCCAGAACGACATGTTCGCCCGGGCGAAGCATCATCTGGAGACCCACATCTTCGATGCAGTCACCTACGACGAATTCAAGGACATTGCCGACAATAAGCCCGGCTTCATCCGCGCCATGTGGTGCGGCTGCCGGGAGTGCGAGGAGAAGATCAAGGAAGAAACGACGGTTACGTCCCGCTGCATTCCTTCGGAGCAGGAAAAGATCGCCGACACCTGCATTTACTGCGGGAAACCGGCAGTGAAGATGGTTTACTGGGGAAAGGCGTATTAATCGCTCCGGCGAGACCCTTCTGGAGAAAAGGACAAGGTGCCAGACACTTTGTCCTTTTTCT
>CADBNG010000375.1 GCA_902795985.1 uncultured Lachnospiraceae bacterium | reverse complement strand
TGAATCTTATCCTGGAGCAGAAAGCTGACAAGAATAAACAAAATGCCGATAATAAACAGCCGGATCTGCTGCAGCGTATTTCTCTTCCGCTCCGTTTCCAGAAGCAAAAGCTCCCGTTCCGCGTAGTCAAAAAAGACCTTTTTCACTTTTTCCCGATCCAGATCCGCCGGAGAAACAATATGCAGTTCGATGGTCTCCCCGAACTTTCTTTCCTGAAGCCGGTCCAGCATATAGTCCCGGATGTCACTGCTGATCTGTTGTCTGTTCGGATCGAGCGGATTGTACAGCTCTTCTTCGTTTTCCAGCTGCAGCTCGATGATGTGTGTTTTCATGCGCAAACTCCCTGCGGTTTCGTTAAAGGACAGCTGCCTGAATGAAGCCGCTTCCATCTTATCCGTTCTCTTTGCTTTCGTCAAATCCCTCCCTTTCCGGTCTTCCCCTGCAGGTTCATCCATACCCCGTCAGCTTCTTAAAACAGGTCAGTATCTTTCCTTTCTTTATTTCAGATGCCCGGCTTTGTGTTCTTTACCAATTCCGCTTCATCCTTTTGTTTTGCCACAGCCGGATCAAAAGGCCTGTACGTTCCCGGCGGCATCAGCCAAAGGAGCGTGAAGACCGCGCGAGCCGCAACCCTGCTTCCGAACCCACCCGTTTTATTGTTTTTTCACCCTCTGTATGCTACCATAACAGCGTAAACCATCAATTTTTTCCGCTTCTGACAGTCCAATGGTCCTGATCCTTTTCGGCGCGATCCTGCTCCTCTGCCTCGCGTTTCACATCTCCATATTATACGCCCTCCTGGCAGGACTGGTGCTTTTTTCAGCCTATGCAAAACGCCGGGGCTTTTCCTGGCCGGAACTGTTTAAGACAATTCTGGAGGGGATCCGGACCGTCCGGAAAATCCTGATTACGCTTCTTCTTGTCGGAATGCTGACCGCGCTGTGGCGGGCCTGCGGAACCATTCCGTTCATTGTGAACGGCGCGGCTTCCGTCATGCATCCTTCTGTTTTTCCGGTGATGACCTTTCTGGTGAACTGCGGCGTCTCTTTCCTGACCGGCACGGCTTTCGGCACCGCGGCTACGATGGGCACGATCTGCGCTGCCATGGCGGGCGCTCTCGGGATCGATCCGGTTCTGACCGGCGGCGCCGTGCTTTCCGGCGTTTATTTCGGCGACCGATGCTCCCCCGTTTCCACCTGCGCGCTGCTGATTGCCGACCTGACCGGAACCAGCCTGTACCACAACATCAAACGAATGTTTCAGTCCGCGCTCGTTCCGTTTCTGGCCGCGGCCGGCGTCTATCTTCTGACCGGACTGGGAACGGCCTCCTCCCGGGATCTGCCCGATCTGCAATCGGTTCTTCAATCCGGATTTGTCCTGAAATGGCCGGCTCTGATTCCGGCAGCCGTCATTCTGGTTTTCGCGCTCCTTAAAGTCAATACCCCGCTGACAATGCTGGCCGGCATTGTTTCCGCCCTTCCGGCGGCTTCCTTTCTTCAGGGAATGCCCCTTTCCTCCCTTCCGCGGCTGCTGGTCTTCGGATATCAGCCGCCGGATCCGGCTCTTGCGGCCATGCTTGGCGGAGGCGGCATCCTTTCAATGCTGCGGGTTGCGGCAATCATCTTCCTGTCGGCATGCTTCAGCGGAATTTTCCATAAAACCGATATTCTGGACAGCGCCAGGCGTTTTATCCGCCGTCTCTCCCGGGTAACGACCAAATTCACGGCAACCGCCGTTACCGCCGTCATCACGGCGATGGTCAGCTGCAACCAGACCCTGGCCGTCATCCTGACCGAAGAAGTCTGCACCGAAATTTTCCCGGACCACGATGATCTGGCCCGGGATCTCTCCGATTCCGCAGCGGTAATCGCCCCGCTCATCCCGTGGACGGTGGCCTGCGCCATGCCGCTGGATACGGTAGGCGCGCCGGATACGGCGGTGTTATTTGCCTTTTATCTCTACTTCATCCCTGTCTGGAGAATCATTCTTTCGATAAGATGGAAACGGCAGATCCGCGCCCGTTCGCTTTCTTAGTTGTCTCTTCCCCTGTTTTCGTTTATTCATCCCGCAGCGCCGTAACCGGGTTGCTCTTCGAGGCCTTCCGGGACGGCAGGAAGCCGCTCAGGATATTCAGGAAAACGCTGAGCGCCACAAGAAGGACGGCCGCGCGGATATCCAGATAGGCCTGGATCTCCGGATGGCCCAGCACTTCCGCGATCAGCCAGTTGACGGGGATCAGGATCAGGGAGGAAACCGTAACGCCCAGCAGGCCGGCAAGCAGGCCGGTGATAAAGGTTTCGGCGTTGAAAACGTCCGCGACGTTCCGTTTGGAAGCGCCCAGCGCGCGCAGAATTCCGATTTCTTTCTTCCGCTCCAGCACGCTGATATAGGTGATAACGCCGATCATGATGGAGGAAACGATCAGGGATATGGCGACCAGCGCGATCAG
>CADBNG010000374.1 GCA_902795985.1 uncultured Lachnospiraceae bacterium | reverse complement strand
TCTCATTTATACATTCCCCTGACTGCGGATTTCGTACTCCCCCGTCGAACCGATGCCGATTCTTCAATAGTATAGCCTGATTGACCGATAAAATCAATAAACAGGGGCAAGATTGTCAGGGCAATGCTGGAAGGACGGATTGCCTTTACTCTGTGTATTTGTTACAATTAATCATAAGCTGCGGCAGGAAAACAGGCGGAGGACCGTCCGGCGGAAGGGAAGCCCCGGCAGATTCCGCGGCAGGAAGGGGAGACTGTTGTGAAAAGAAACGATACGGTATATATCGTCGGGCACAAAAATCCGGATACAGATTCCATCTGTTCGGCCATTGCGTACGCAGATATCAAAAACCGCACCCAGCCGGATACGGTTTTCCAGCCGATGCGCGCCGGACATATCAACGAGGAAACGGAATTTGTACTCCGGTATTTTAATGCGGAGACGCCGAAATACCTGCCGGACGCCGCGATTCAGGTCAAGGAAATCGAATATCACCGGGTAGAGGGTGTGCGCGGTGAGATTTCCGTCAAACAGGCGTGGAATACCATGCAGGCGCTTAATGTGGTGACGCTGCCGATTACGGACGAGGAGAATTATCTCAAAGGCCTGATTACGGTCAGCGATATCGCAAAATCGTATATGGACGTCTATGACAATGCGGTGCTTTCCGAAGCCCGCACGCAGTACCGCAGCATTGCGGAAACACTGGACGGACGCGTGATCGTCGGAAATGAAGAGGATTATTTTGATGAAGGGCGCGTGATTATCGGCGCGTTTCAGCCGGATCTGATGGGCAATATGATCCGCCCGCATGATCTGGTGCTTCTCGGCAATCGCGCGGAAGACCAGCTGGTCTGTCTGGATCTGGAGGTCAGCTGCATCGTCGTCGGCCTCGGCGCGCAAATCAGCCCGACGATCCAGCGGCTCGCCCGCGAGGTCGGATGCGTGCTGATCAGCAGCCCGCATGACACCTATACGATTGCGAGACTGATCAACCAGGCGATCCCCATCAAACACCTGATGAAGTCGGATAAGCTGATTACATTCCATCTGAACGACCGTGTCGACGACATCAAAGAAGTCATGAAGGTCAACCGGCACCGCGACTATCCCGTTCTGGACAGGAAAGATCACTACATGGGTACGGTTTCCCGCAGAAACCTGATCGGCGCGTCCGGAAAACGGCTGATCCTGGTGGATCATAACGAACGTTCGCAGGCGCTTGACAACGTGGACGAGGCGCAGATCCTGGAGATTATCGACCACCACAGGCTCGGATCGCTGGAAACCATGTCGCCGATCCTTTTCCGCAATCAGCCGGTCGGCTGCACCGCGACGATTCTGTACCAGATTTATCAGGAACAGGATCTGGAAATCCAGCCGCAGATTGCCGGCCTGCTCTGTTCAGCGATTCTGTCAGATACGCTGATGTTCCATTCGCCGACCTGTACGCCGATGGACCGCGCGGCCGCAAAAGCGCTGGCGGCGACAGCGGGCATCGAGGACATGGAGAAGTACGCCGCGGAAATGTTCCGGGCAGGCAGCAGCCTGAAAAACAAGAGTCCGGAGGAGGTCCTGTACCAGGATTTCAAGAAGTTTGATATCGAGGGCATTTCCTTTGCCGTCGGGCAGATCAGCTCCATGGATGAGGAGGAGCTGGTTTCGATCCGCCGGAAGATTCTTCCGCAGCTTCGTCCGGAGTGTGAACGCCACGGGCTCAAAATGCTGTTTTTCATGCTGACCAGCATCCTGGACGAGTCCACGGATCTGCTGTATGTCGGTGAAGGCGCCGAGGAGCTGATTCATGATGCGTTCCATGTACATCCGGAAGAGGAAAGCTGCCTTCTCAAAGGGGTGATTTCCAGAAAGAAGCAGCTGATTCCGGGGATCATGGCGGCGCTGCAGCAGCGCGTGCAGGAAAACTGACCCCTTTTTGCAGCAGGACAATGATAATTTCCGAAACAGACCGGATACGGCCGTCCCCCAATCACGGGGACGGCTGTTTTTTTCGGACGGAATCCGAAAAGATCTTCGAAAGGCCGCAGGCAAAGCCCGGACTGCCCGGACGGAGAAACGACTGCCGCCCGGCAGGAAAAATGACCGCACTGCGGCAGATTGTCCGATGAAAAGCGGGCAGAAATGCAGAAATTCCGCGAAGCTTTCCGATGGGAACCCATAAAAAATGACCGGAACTGTATGCACAGACGCTGCATGATATTCCCGCATTGACTGCCCGCTGCAGACGGAGCAGCGGACAAGAATTCTGAAAAATGACTGCAAATGCACGAAGGCATTTGAAAAGTTGCAGATTTCACAAAGCGCGATGCACAAACAGCGAAGCCTTCCGTCAAAAATGCAGGAATTTAAATTAGGACTTGCAAGAAAAAAAGACGTGTGCTATACTCGGACTTGGTTTTGCATATCGACGCATTAAAGCGTCAAAGAGAAGGCGAATCCGCAGGAGGGGAGAAGCCGGATGCGGAAAAACCGGGAGCCTGTTGTTCAGCGGAAACTGTGAAACACATAGAAGGAGAAATATCATGGCGTATGTAGACGAGGTCATTGCAACTGTTGTAGCCCATAATCCGAATCAGCCGGAGTTTCATCAGGCAGTCAAGGAAGTTCTCAACTCCCTGCGGCCGATCGTTGACACAAATGAAAAGCGGTACAGAGAGGTCGCTCTGCTGGAGCGCCTGGTCGAACCGGAGCGCTACATCCAGTTCCGTGTGCCGTGGATGGACGACAATGGTATGATTCATGTCAACCGCGGCTACCGTGTGCAGTTTAACAGTGCGATCGGTCCCTACAAGGGAGGCCTTCGTTTCCATCCGACCGTTTACGGCGGCATCATCAAGTTCCTCGGATTCGAACAGATTTTCAAAAACTCCCTGACCGGTCTGCCGATCGGCGGCGCGAAGGGCGGTTCCGACTTTGATCCCAAGGGCAAATCCAACCGTGAGATCATGTCCTTCTGCCAGAGCTTCATGACGGAGCTGTACAAATATGTCGGCCCCAGCGAAGACGTGCCGGCCGGCGACATCGGCGTCGGCAGCCGGGAAGTCGGATACATGT
>CADBNG010000373.1 GCA_902795985.1 uncultured Lachnospiraceae bacterium | reverse complement strand
GCCGCCGCGCAGAAGCTCCGCAAATGCTTCCGCGGAGGAATTGCTTTCCGGCTTGATCGTCAGGGTGTTTTCTCCGATATGCGCATAAAACATGATTTCTTCACTCTCGGCAGACTCTTCCGCTAATGAGGATGCCGGCTCGGCAGTCTCCTCCTCTGATAACGGCGCCACCTCAGCAGGCTCCTGCTCTGATGACAGTGCCGGCGTAGCGGGCTCTTGCTCTGATGACGGTGCCGGCGCGGCGGACTCCTGCTGCTTAGCTGTCCCGGAATCTGCCTCTACTTCGTCAATAATGGCCCCCCAATAGCTGCTCATTTCTTCCGAAAGCTCAACAAAGTAATGGCCTTCCTTTTCCGGCATGGTTCGGCCGCCCATACTAAGGACATAAAAATATAATTTGCCGTTATAGCGGTAGATCGACACATCCCGATAATCATCGCCGAATACCGCCCGTACATTGAATTCACTCCCGAAGATGGTCTTCCATTCTTCCGGCTGTTCCTCCGTACTGATCTTTAAATCGTAGTTTTTCAGCGGATCCTTCGAACCTGTGATCGTATCATACTGGTTATACTCCTGAAACAGCTTCAGAAACATATCCTTGTCGAAAGTCACGTCCGAATCCACACATTCGTCCGCCCATTTCGCGTTCTCACCTGTGCGGTATTCACAGATAATATCCCCGTCGATCCTGTCCAGCGAATATTCATCCTGCACGACCATCACTCCGCATCCGGACAAAGCCAGGACAACGGCGATCAATATCGCAGCAACTGCCGGTCTTCTCATGTTGCAATCTCCCTATCTGCCTGGTGACAGGACAATAATATCATATCTTTCACAATCACTGTATGCCCGGCGCATATCCCCGGACAAACCGTCCGGAGTACCAACCTTTACACTATGGATCCATGTATTTATTCGCGGGCCGGCAAATTCCGGCCCCTTTTCATTCACTTCTTCTTTTTCGGCCCGGGAAGCTCCCCGTACATCGCATTCAGCAGCTCCCCGAGAAACTGCCGGTTCTCAATATCATCCACCAGCAGCATTTCCTTTGCCCCTTCATAGGGCAGCTCCCTCTCCGCTTCCGGCATCATCTTCAGCGCCGATTTTGTCGGCTTCACCAGGAAGCGGTCATCATAAATGCCGCCAATCACTTTTCCCCGGTAGTAGAGGATGTATTCGCCCATCATGGCCTTATATGTAATCTCATCCAGCTCTGATAACTGGTCAAGAACGAAATCGAGGTATTCTTTGTCCGATGCCATAGTAAAATCTCCTGCTGCTTACCGAAGTGTATCTGTTCCGCTCAAAATTCCATCAAATACCGTTCCGTTTTTCTATTTCATCAACAACCAGCACATCTGCCGGCAGCCAGTTTACCTGCCGCAGGTCACGAAGCGGCAGCCATCTGGCCGCTTCATGTTCCAGAAGTGTCAGCTGCCCTTCTTTAATGCTGCACCAATAACAGGCCATGGAAAGATGAAATTCCGGATAATCATATTCCACCGTCGTGAGATAGTCTCCTACCAGAATATCCGTCGCAAGTTCTTCCCTGATTTCCCGGGCCAGTGCCTGCTCCGGTGTTTCACCGGCTTCGATTTTTCCGCCGGGGAATTCCCACCAGTCCTTATAGTTTCCATAGCCGCGCTGTGTAGCGAATACTTCATCTGCATTGCGGATGATCGCGGCCACTACGCTGATCTTTTTCTTTTCGTTTTTCATTTTCTATAGCATGCTTTACATCCTGTGAAGGAATGTCTTTTAACGCTGTTCCATGCTTGCTCCCGCTCCACGTTGAATGATAAACCATTTTTGCCGTATCATTCAACAAAACCTCTTCCAGGTTAGCATAATTTTATTCTTTTCACCGGTTGGGCGGTTACAACAAGGTTTTAAAGAGATTGCATCCGCCCGAAACATCTTCTTTGTTGGCAAAACTCTATTCTTTTCACCGAAGCGGGCGGTTACAATAAGGATTTAAAGAGATTGCGTCCGCCCAAAATCTCTTCATGGTTGACATAATCCTATTCTTTTCACCAAATCGGGCGGTTACAACAAGGTTTTAAAGAGATTGCGTCCGCCCAAAACCTCTTCTCGGTTGGCAAAACTCT
>CADBNG010000372.1 GCA_902795985.1 uncultured Lachnospiraceae bacterium | reverse complement strand
CGTCCGCAACCGGACAACCGGGGTTCTGTACGTTCTGGACGAACCCTCCATCGGCCTCCATCCGGCCAATATCGTCGGCCTGACAGGGGTGATGCGGGACCTGGTCGCAGACGGAAACTCCGTTCTGCTGGTGGATCATGACACGCAGATTTTAAAGGAATCCGACTGGATTATCGAAATGGGGCCGCTGGCCGGCGAAGACGGAGGCCGCGTGATTGCCCAGGGCACCGTGGAACAGATCGCCGCTTCGGCGGAATCCCGAATCGGCCCCTTTTTAACGGAAGGCTGTTTCGGAACCGTACGGACGCAGGCGGATTCCCGGGAAATGTTCCGCAAAGGGCAGATCCGTCTTTCCACTTCCGCGATTCATACCGTCCGCCCGCTGCAGACGGCCTTTCCGAAAGGAAGGCTTACGGTCGTTACCGGCGTTTCCGGCTCCGGAAAGACCACGCTGATCCTGGAAAGCCTGATCCCGGCGCTGGAGGCTGCAACAGAGGGAAGACCGCTGCCGGAGCACGTCCTTTCTGCCGAAGCGGAAGGCATCCGGCACGTAAAGCTCATCGATGCCGCGCCGATCGGAATCAACGTGCGTTCAACTGTAGCCACCTATGCCAATGTGCATGATGAGCTGAGAAAAATCTTCGCCCGTTCGGCCTGCGCGAAGGAACTGGGCTATAAGGCGGGGGATTTTTCCTACAACACCGGGAATCTCCGCTGTCCGGTCTGCGACGGCACCGGCGAGATCAGCCTGGACGTCCAGTTCCTTCCGGACGTGGATATCCCCTGTCCGGAATGCCGGGGTTCCCGTTACGCAAAAGCCGCAAACGCCGTACGGATCCGCAGCAAAGCCGGTGAAGACCATTCGCTTCCGGAACTGATGGCCATGGATGTGAATCATGCGCTTATGTTCTGCAGAGATATGAAAAACGTTGCGCCGCGGCTCCGGACCCTGAAAGATCTCGGTCTCGGCTACCTGACGCTGGGAGAAGAAACCCCGAGCCTTTCCGGCGGAGAAGCCCAGCGGCTGAAGCTTGCCAGCGAAATGGGAAGGATCCAGAACGATTCCGTCTTCGTTTTTGACGAACCCACCATCGGTCTGCATCCGCTGGACGTACGGACGCTCCTTTTGGTCTTCCAGGCCCTGATTGACAACGGCGGCACGGTTATCGTCATCGAGCATGACCTGGACGTCATCCGGAATGCCGATTATATCATCGATATGGGCCCGGGCGGCGGAGAGGCCGGCGGAAGGATCGTAGCGGAGGGAACGCCGGAGGAAATCCGGAAGAATAAGGAAAGCATTACCGGTCGCTTTCTGTGATGGTAAAGAGATCGATCCCCCGATGCTGAATCCTGTTCCGCTGCCTGTTTTCTGAGGCAGACTTCTTTGGAAAACGGCCGGTCCCCGGCCGGATGAGGCGGAATGCCTTTAATTCTTAAACTTTTATAAACTCGAAAACGACATGCTTTTTTCACGGTTTCATGTTATAGTACCTTTAACCGGACCGGCAGACGGAAGAATCCGGCCGGCAAAATCAGCCGTAAGGAAAGGACTTTTGTGCCCCCCCTGAAACAGGCCGGAAACGCACCTTGAAAGAGAATCCGGGGAACATGGAATTGGGTCTTGCATTACAGGGACCGGTTCTGGTATAATACTCCCCGATGGAGACATAGCTCAGCTGGGAGAGCATTTGCTTGACGTGTAAAGGGTCGCAGGTTCGAGTCCTGTTGTCTCCATTTTTTATATAAAAAAATAAGAATGGAAACAGAAAGTATATTCAAAACCATTTTATTTTAACGGCTTCGGAAGAAAGGGAGCCAGAGCCGGGAAGAACCGGCGAAAAAAGCAACACAGCATCAAAAAGGAGGAGCATTTATGAAAATCAGAAAATGGATGGCAGTCCTGCTTGCTTCGGCACTTTGTGTCAGCCTGTTCGCGGGATGCGGAGAGACCAAGGAAGAAGTAAAGGTTACCCCGCAGGAGGAAACAGCGGCTGCAAGTTCGGCGGATACCAAGGAAGCGGCGGCGCCCGAGGCGAAATCGGAGGCTCCGGCTGCGGCCGAGGAAAAATCCGAGGCACCGGCGGCCGAGACCCCGGCGGAGACCAAGGCAGCAGAGCCGGAAGCGACAGCGGAGAGCCTGCTGAACGCCTATTATGAAACGGCAAAGGATCTTCAGTCGATTTCCTTTGATATGGACATGAACATGGAAATGGGCATGGATATCATGGGAATGTCCCAGGAGGTCAAAGTGAACATGAACGTCAAGGGCGATGCCTATGGCGATAATGCTTACATGACCGGAAAAATGGAAATGGTAAACGGCGAAGAGACAGAGACCCAGGAAGTGGAACAGTATGTCATCGCGGAAGACGGCAAGTATTATTCCTATTCCTATGATAAAGAAACCGATTCCTGGTCTAAGACCGACACCCAGGCATCCGTAATCTCCAAGGAAATGATCCCGGAGCTGGATCCCGCTCTTTTCACTCTTGCGGAAGAAGGCGGAGAATACAAGCTTACCGGCACCGTGAACCTGCAGGAACTGCTGGATAATATGTCGGATCAGATGGCGGGCATGATGGAAGGCGTCGGCGCGATGGGCATCGATACGGCGACCGGCACGGCGGAGATCGAATACTACTTCAGCAAGGACACCAACGAACTGACCCGTGTGAAGATCGACATGGCCGAGGCGATTGAACAGATGTTCAAGGACAGCTTCAGCTCCATGATGGAATCATACTCCTCGGAAGAAACCGGCGAGCTGAACCTCGAAATCAATGTGGAAAACTTCTTCTTTGAACTCTCCAATATCGAGCTCAATAAGGGCAAGGAAATTGTTCTTCCGGAAGAAGCCAAGAGTGCAGTGGAAAGTGAATCCGCGGAGGGACTCCTTCCCGGCATGACCGACGAAACCTCGGAAACCTCAGCTACTTCGGAAACCTCGACAGCCTCTTCTTCCGAAGAGGAAGAACTGAGCGTTGAGCTTGCTGAAACGTTTGAATTCAAAGACGAATATAAGGAATTCACCCTTAACGGCAATGAATATAAAGCCGGCGAAACCGTACTGGGCGATCTCCTGAAAGACAACAGCCTGGAGCTGGAAGAGGAGTATCAGGACCGTGTTGTGAACGCCGATGATACGGATTACTGCACCGCGTATCTGGATGACAGCTTTGATTATCTCAGCTTCACCGTCTACAATCCGGATAATGAGCCGAAAGACATGGCGGAATGTGTGATTTACAGCGTCAGCATCAGCAGTGAAGAAGCTGCGGACTTCACCGTAGCCGGACTGAAGCTCGGATGCACCATGGAGGAGGCTATGGCTGCGCTCGGCAATCCCACCTACGGCTATGAGTCCGAATATTATTCTTCCTACAGCTGGGAGTCCGAAGAATGGTCTGCCATCAACCTGTCCCTCAGCCCGATCGACGGAGAAGGCTCTACCGGCCTGGGAATCAACACTTATCCCGATTAATGAACCATTGCTGATCGGATGAAAATGCCCGGAAGAGGGCTGAAAACAAACAGGGAGGGCTGCCGATGGCAGCCTTCCCGCTTGGAAAAAGCCGTGTTTAAAGCAACAGAGCTGAGCACGGCTTTTTCTATCGCGCAGTACTTGAATCAATGGGGAAGAAACCTGCAGAAGAAGGAAGAATGAATGCGAAGCAAAAGGCGGCCGGATGGCCGCCTCTTTATAAAAGAAAACCGGATTAACAATGCTGTTCCATTTGGCTGCGCCGGCTGCCGGTCTTCGTGGAGCGTGCTGCGAAGAAGGAAGCCGGATGAATTTACAGGCTGTACTTCTGCGTATATTCCTCCAGATACTCCCGGAACCGCTCATCCTTCATCCGCACCAGACTGTTCACATATTCGTGGGTGTCGAAGGCGTCGTTGTTGATCTCCAGCATGGCGACGGCAATGTTCGAGCAGTGGTCGCCGATCCGCTCGAAGTTGGTGAGCATGTCATTGAAGACAAAGCCGTGTTCGAGGGTGCAGGTTTCGTTCTGCAGGCGGTCGATATGATTGTGCTTGAGCGCGTCGCAGAGGTTGTCGATGTGCTCTTCAAGCGGTTCGACGCGGAAGGCTGCTTCGAGGTCGTCGTTCACAAAGGCATTCAGGGTGATCGAGATGATCTCCCGGACGGCGGCACGGAGCACGCTCAGCTCATGCTGCGCTTCGTCGGAAAAGACGATCTCTTTTTCGTGGATTTCCTGCGCGCTCTCAGCCAGGTTCAGGGCGTGGTCGGACATGCGCTCCAGGTCGGTGATCACATGCAGGAATTTATACAGGTCTTCATTCTGCTGCTTGGAGAGAGGCTTCCGGCTGATCTTGATCAGGTAGGAACCGAGACGGTCCTCATATTTATCGATCAGGGCTTCGGTCTCTTCCACCTCTTTGTACTTTTCGTCAGTGTAGGTTTCCAGGACGGAGGCGGCATCCTCCAGGTTCTTTTCGACCAGATGGGCCATGGATTCCACGACGCGCCGGCTCTGGGCAATGGCAACGGTTGTGTGGGTAAGAAAACGTTCCTCAAGCATATCCAGATCGCCGGCGGAGGATTCTTCCGCCACCGTCTTTTCCCGCACAACAGCGATGGTAATCTTTTCGACCAGGCCCACCATGGGTGAGAGCAGCAGGATCATCACGGCACGGAGGATCGTATTCAGAAGAGCGACCTCCACGATTGAGATCGGAGCGTTCATGAAGGAAAACGGGTGGACCGCATTTATAATATAGAAGATCGCGCCGCAGATGACTGCGCCGAAAAGATCGAAAAGCAGATGCGACAGGGCCGTACGGAATGAGTTCGTGTTCAGGCCGATGGCGCTGATCATGACGGGAACCGCGCCCCCGATCGTGATACCGAGCATGATCGGTATCGTTACGGAAAAAGTAAGGCTTCCGGTCAGCGCAAGGGCCTGCAGCGTGGCAATGCCGGCGGCGGAGCTCTGTACCAGCGCGGTAAAAGCAATGCCGATCAGGATGCCAAGCGCGGGATTGGAAAGCTGTACCAGGAAGGAAAGGAACGACGGGCTGTTCTGCAGCGGCTGCATGGAATTGGTCATGGAAGACATGCCGGCCAGAAGCACCGCGCATCCCAGAAGAATATCACCGGCCACGTGGCGGGACTGCAGTTTGGAAAACTTCCTTAAATAAATACCGATGACGGCGAGCACGCCGATGATAACAGAAGCGGAGAGCGTCGTTGTCAGATGGCTGTTGCCGGCATGGGAGGCCGATACGATCCAGCCGGTGATGCAGGAGCCGAACAGGGATCCGAGAACGACGTACATCGCCTGACGGAGCCGGATAAGGCCGGTGTTGACAAAACCCATGGCCATGATCGACACGGCAGAAGAAGACTGGATCACGGAGGACATCCCGGCGCCGACTCCCAGCGCCCTGGGCGCGGAATCGGTTACGTTCCGGATGAAATCGCCGAGCCGGCTTCCGGCAAGCAGACGTATTCCGTCACCCATCAGGAGCACGCCGTAAAGAAACAGGGCGAGTCCGCCAAGAAAAGTAATGATATTTGTTACACTCATGATTTGACCTCGAAATGCGGCAGATCCGGCAGCACGATCTGCTGCGAAAACATTGATCCGTAATCGAAAATATCATACCACGAATCGCCTGTGGATACCATGAAAAAGCCCCGGAAAAAAATTTTAAAATTTTTTAAAATAGTTGTTGACAAAGCCGTATCCAAGGGGTAATATAAGGAAGCTGTCCCACACGAGGGAAGCAGAAGAACCTTGACAATTAAACAGTAAAACACATCCTCGAATAGCATTCCAAAATGTAAATCAAACGGATGAATTAGCCAAGTGTTAAT
>CADBNG010000371.1 GCA_902795985.1 uncultured Lachnospiraceae bacterium | reverse complement strand
GAACAAAAAGTTCCAGAAAGAGCAGCTGTCGGCCCAGGGCTATGACATCATCGAGGAAGTTTTTGCGGACTGATAAAAAACAGACAGAGTGACCGGCACAATGTCCGCTAGAGGACAAAATGCCGGGTACGGCGTCTGCAGAGAGATATATTCGGACAAAGGCAGGAGCGTTTGTCCGGCAGGATCAGGAGGATCTTAATTATGGCGGAATCTATGACAGGTTTGAAGCGGACCCATCGGTGCGCGGAAGTTACGGAAAAGGAGATCGGCAAATCCGTTACCCTGATGGGGTGGGTGCAGAAGGCCCGCAATAAGGGCGGGATCGTGTTTGTTGACCTGCGCGACCGTTCGGGCGTCATGCAGATCATTTTCGAGGACGGGGACGTCCCGGCAAAGGATTTCGAAGCGGCCGGAAAGCTGCATGCGGAATACGTAATCGCCGTTTCCGGTGTGGTGGAACAGCGCCGCGGCGCCGTGAACGAGAATCTGAAAACCGGCGCGCTGGAAATCCGCGCCTATCTGCTCCGGGTTCTTTCGGAAGCCGAGACGCCTCCCTTCGCGGTGGAGGAAGGCAGCCGGACCAGGGATGAGCTCCGCCTGAAATACCGTTATCTGGACCTTCGGCGTCCGGATCTCCAGCGGAACCTGATGCTTCGTTCCAAAGTCACGATGCTGACCCGCCGTTTTATGGAGAACGAAGGCTTCCTCGAGATCGAAACCCCGATGCTGGGCAAGAGCACGCCGGAGGGAGCAAGAGATTATCTGGTTCCGAGCCGCATCCATCCGGGCAGCTTCTACGCGCTTCCCCAGTCCCCGCAGCTTTTCAAGCAGCTGCTGATGTGCTCGGGTTACGACCGCTATATCCAGATTGCCCGCTGCTTCCGCGATGAGGACCTGCGCGCGGACCGTCAGCCGGAGTTCACCCAGATCGACATGGAACTTTCCTTTGTGGATATGGACGACGTGATGGACGTCAACGAACGCCTGATTGCCTTCCTCTTTAAGGAATGCCTGGACGTGGACGTTCCGCTGCCGCTTCAGCGGATGCCCTGGCAGGAAGCCATGGACCGCTTTGGTTCCGACAAACCGGACCTTCGCTTCGGCATGGAGTTAAAGGACGTGACGGAACGGGTGCGGAACTGCGGATTTTCCGTATTCTCCGGCGCCGCGGCCTTAAAGGACGGCACCGTACGCGGCATTAACGTCAAGGGCCAGGGCGGCATGCCGAGAAAGAAAATCGATAAGCTGGTGGAATTTGCCAAAGGTTATGAAGCCAAAGGACTGGCTTATATCGCCATCGGCGAAGACGGAACCCTCAAATCTTCCTTCACGAAGTTCCTGACGGAAGAGGAGACGGCGGGGCTGATCTCTGATATGGAAGGAGAAAACGGCGACCTGCTTCTGTTCGCCGCCGACCGGAAAAAAATCGTATGGAACGTGCTTGGCGCGCTCCGCTGCGAACTGGCGAAGGAATATGAAATGTATGACCCGAAGGATTTCCGCTTCTTGTGGGTGACGGAATTCCCCCTGCTGGAGTGGTCGGACGAAGAGAACCGTTTCACCGCCATGCATCATCCCTTTACCATGCCCATGGAAGAGGACTGGCCGAACATCGATTCCGACCCCGGAAGCGTCCGGGCGCAGGCTTACGATATCGTCCTGAACGGCGTGGAGCTGGGCGGCGGATCGGTCCGAATCCACCAGAACGATATCCAGGAAAAGATGTTCGAAGTGCTGGGCTTTACCAAAGAGCAGGCATGGGAACAGTTCCGCTTCCTGCTGGAGGCCTTCAAATACGGCGTTCCGCCTCACGCCGGCCTGGCGTACGGCCTGGACCGTCTCGTGATGCTGATGACCGGCGCGGATTCCATCCGCGACGTGATTGCCTTCCCCAAGGTCAAGGACGCTTCCTGCCTGATGACTGAAGCCCCGGGAACGGTGGATGAAAAACAGCTGGAAGAGCTTGGCCTTGAAATCCGGAAGACGGAATAAGAAACCGATGAAACGAAAAGAATCCAAAACGGCGGCGGGCACAGGGGGAGCTTCCCTTTGTGCCCCGCGTTATAGGTGCGCAGTGCTGATACTGATCCTTCTGGGAATAATCTGTCTTATTTACGGCTTCCTGGTGCTGGGAACCGCCAGCGGAACCGCTTTTTTCGCGGTCTGGTTCGGGATCGCGGCGCTGCTCTTTCTTGCCGCCGCACTGACGGGGCTGCATGTATGGGCGTCGGTCCCGCGG
>CADBNG010000370.1 GCA_902795985.1 uncultured Lachnospiraceae bacterium | reverse complement strand
GTTCTGCGGTGCAAAAGCTGCGGGGGTACCCTGAA
This sequence comes from uncultured Lachnospiraceae bacterium, assembly GCA_902795985.1. The sequence continues at coordinate 10,003 of CADBNG010000370.1, read as the reverse complement.
CGAAGCGGAAGACGGCGAAACCCTGATCTGTCCGTATTGCGGCTCCCGTGAAGTGATTGAGGAGAGCGATGCGGTCAAGATCGAAAAGATCCGCAGCGAGGCCTATAAGGAGGTCGAGCTCGGCCGCCAGAGAATGATCCATGAGCGCCTGAAGGAGAAGGAAAAGTCCGATGAGAGCCTGCGCTTCCGCCGCAGCCGTTCCTTCCGCCTGACCGTCATTATCCTTGTGATCAGCCTGCTGGGGCTGATGGGATCCGCCTATGCGCCGTACAGCCGCATCATTGCGTTGATCCAGGTCGCGCTTCTGATCCTGACGTTCCTTCTGGGCTTCCGGGTTTTCAAAAAAGCGCGTCCGGGCCTGCATCGTGTGACGCTGGCGATTGCCGCGGCGCTGATCCTGGTTTATATCGGGCTGTATTCCAATGACGGATACAGCGGGCACCTGACCGCTGAAGAGATTGACTGGGACAGCCTGACCTATTCCGCCCCGCTGCCGCGGCCGGAATCCACGAAGGGAATAATCTATACCGATACGGCGGATACGCTGAGCATGGAGCTGGAGCCTTTCACGGAAGCGCAGTTCAAAAGCTATGTTTCCGCCTGTAAGCAGGCCGGCTATACGGTGGATCAGAAAACACCTTATCAGGGAGATTTTGAAGCCTATAACGAAGCCGGCGAGCATATCGAGCTGTATCATTACGGTTCCCTGAACAGCATGTCCCTCCGGGCGCAGACCGCGATCCGCATGAGCGAGTTCAAATGGCCGGCCCACGGTCTGGCGGCACTGCTGCCGGCGCCGCCGTCCACGTACGGGAAAATCGTCGGCGATTCGACGGATTATTTCAACGCTTATGTCGGAAACATGGATCTGGAGGCGTATACTGCCTATGTTTCCGACTGCATGGACGCCGGCTTTACGGTGGATCATGACCGGACCGAAGAACAGTTCCGGGCGAAAAACGCGGACAACGTAGCCATCCGGGTGGTGTTCAGGGGCTTCCAGACGGTGGAAATCTGGATGAGCCAATATACAGACTGACCGGAGAATGAGAGAAAACAGGGGATCCCGGCGGAACCGGGATCCTTTTTTGCGCCGAAAAAACACTTCCTTCTTGCCCCGGCGGCCCGCTTTGCGTTATACTGCATAGTAATATTGTCCGTTTTCAGCATACGGGCAGAATCCAACGACATCCGCGGAAAACGGGAAAGGACCGGAACATGTCTTCGACAGCGAGCAATGAAAACAGAAAACTTGTAACAATGGACGGCAATGAAGCCGCTGCATATATCGCCTATGCCTTTACGGAAGTGGCAGCCATTTATCCGATTACGCCTTCCTCCCCCATGGCCGGAAAGACGGACGTCTGGTCGGCAAACGGCCGGAAGAACCTGTTCGGACAGACCGTCCGGCTGGTGGAAATGCAGTCCGAGGCCGGCGCGATCGGCGCCGTGCACGGCGCGCTGGAATCCGGCGCCCTGGCTGCCAGCTTTACTTCCTCCCAGGGACTGATGCTGATGATTCCCGTCATGCACCGGATCTCGGGACAGCGCCATCCATGCGTCCTGCACGTGGCAGCGAGAACCGTGGGAACCCACGCCATGTCCATTTTCGGGGATCACTCCGACGTGATGGACTGCCGGGCCACCGGTTTCGCCATGCTTTCCACGGGCAGCGTTCAGGAAGTCATGGATCTGGGCGGCGTTGCGCATCTGGCCGCCATTAAGGGGAGAATCCCGTTCATTCACTTCTTTGACGGCTTCCGGACCTCCCACGAGATCACAAAGATCGAACCGATTGATTATGAAGACCTGCGCAGAATGCTGGACATGGACGCGGTCGACGCGTTCCGGGACCATGCGCTGAATCCGGAGCATCCGCTGCTTCGTTCCACCGTGCAGAATCCGGATATTTATTTCCAGGTCCGGGAAGCGAATAATACGGCATACGACACCCTTCCGGATATCGTTGAGGATTATATGCGTCAGATCAACGAGCTGACCGGGAGAGATTACCACCTGTTCAATTACTACGGTGATCCGGAAGCGGAGCGGGTGATTATCGCCATGGGCTCCGTGAGCGGAACCATCGAAGAAACCGTGGATTACCTGAATAAAAGAGGCGGAAAGGTGGGCTTCCTCCAGGTCCATCTGTTCCGGCCGTTCGACACCCGCCGTTTTCTGGAAGCCATCCCGGCTTCCTGCAGAAAGATTGCGGTCCTTGACCGGACCAAGGAGATGGGCAGCGCCGGCGAACCGCTGTTCCAGGATGTGTGCACCGCCCTGCGCGGCCGTTCGGACCTGACGGTCATCGGCGGACGGTACGGCCTTTCTTCCAAGGACACCACGCCGGGCCAGATTGCCGCGGTCTATACCAATCTGGCGAAGGAAACGCCGCTTGCGGATTTCACCATCGGTATAGTCGATGATGTCACGCACCTGTCCCTTCCGGAGGAAAAGGTCTTTCCCGGAGGAAAAGGAGTGGTTGCCTGCAAGTTCTGGGGACTCGGCGGCGACGGAACCGTCGGAGCCAACAAGGACACGGTGGAGATCATCAATGAGCATACACCGAAATTCGGCCAGGCGTATTTTGAATATGACGCGAAAAAGTCCTTCGGCATCACCAAGAGCCATCTGCGTTTCGGCGATGCGCCGATCCGTTCTTCCTATTACGTGAAATATGCCGATTTTGTGGCCTGCCATAACGCCACCTATATCGACAAATACGATATGGTCTCCGAGATCAAGCCCGGCGGGACCTTCCTGATCAACTGTCCCTGGGCGCCGGAAGAACTGGAACAGCATATTCCTGCCCATGTCCGCCGGGAGATCGCGAAGAAAAAACTCCGGCTGTATCTCATCGACGCAGTGAAAATTGCCGAAAAACTGGGGCTGGGGAGCCACATCAATATGGTGCTGCAGTCCGCGTTCTTCAATCTTGTGGACGTGATTCCGCCCGAAGAAGCGGTGGGATACATGAAAGACGCTGCGACGAAGCGGTATTATACCAAAGGCGACAATATTGTCCGGATGAACCATGCGGCGATCGATGCCGGAAAAGACGGCCTGGTCGAAGTGGCGGTCCCGGAGGAATGGCTGGAGGCCGAGGGCGAACCGGCGGTCCGCACCGGCGTTCCGGAAGTCGTGACAAAGCTCTGTGATCCGATCAACGCGCAGAAAGGGGATGACCTTCCGGTCAGCGCTTTCGCGGGCTATGAGGACGGTGCCATTGACATGGGCCTGACGGCGTATGAGAAGAGAGGCATTGCCACGCATATCCCGCTGTGGGATCCGGACAAGTGCCTTCAGTGCAATAAATGCAGCTATGTTTGTCCCCATGCGGTCATTCGTCCTTATCTGCTCAGTATGGAGGAAAAGGATGCGGCGCCTCATGGAATGAAGATGATTATGGCAAAAGGGAAGCAGGCGGAAGGACTTTTCTACAGCCTGCAGATCAGCACGCTGGACTGCACAGGCTGCGGATCCTGCGAAAACTGCTGCCCCGCGAAAGAGAAAGCCCTTCAGATGGTTCCCATCGGCGATGACCCGAAAACGCCGGAATCATGGGAATACGCGCTGACCCTTTCGGACAAAGGGGATATTTTCAATCCCTATACCGTAAAAGGAAGCCAGTTCCGGCAGCCGCTGGTGGAGTTTTCCGCAGCCTGCGCCGGATGCGGGGAAACCCCTTACGCGAAGCTTCTGACCCAGCTTTTCGGAGACCGGATTTACTGGGCAAACGCCACCGGCTGTACCCAGGCATGGGGCGGAGCGATGCCGGGAATCCCCTATACCGTGAATAAACGCGGGGCCGGTCCGGCCTGGTCCAATTCCCTGTTTGAGGACAACGCCGAGTTTTCGCTGGGCATGGTGCTGGCCGTGCGCCAGCAGCGCGAAGCCCAGAAAGCCCGGGTGGAAGCCTATCGGGAAACCTGCACGGATGAGGAAGTGCTTGCGGCAATTGACGGATGGCTGGCCACATTCTATGATTTTGACGCTTCCGCTCCCGCGAGCCGCGTTCTGGCGGAAATCCTTGAAAAGAAGCAGGATCCGGCCGCGAAGGAGATCCTGAAAAGAAAAGACCAGCTGACGAAGAAGACGTTCTGGATGTACGGCGGGGACGGCTGGGCCTATGATATCGGTTTCGGCGGACTGGATCATGTGTTTGCCACGGGAGAGGACATCAACGTGCTGATTGTCGATACGGAAGTCTATTCCAATACCGGCGGCCAGTCTTCCAAGGCCACGCAGATCGGAGCGGTTGCGGAGTTCGCGGCGTCCGGAAAGACCCGGCCCAAGAAGGATATCGGTGCCATGCTCATGACTTACGGCAACGTCTATGTGGCGCAGGTAGCCATGGGAGCGGACAACGCCCAGCTTGTTAAAGCAGTCCATGAGGCGGAACAGTTCCGGGGACCGAGCCTGATCATTGCCTACGCTCCCTGTACGACCCATGGCTTAAAATGCGGCATGGCGAAGGTTCAGGACGAAATGAAACGGGCGGTGGATGCCGGATACTGGAACCTGTACCGTTATAATCCGGCAGCAGAGCCGAAGTTCGTGATGGATTCCAAGGCGCCGACCCTGCCCTATGAGGAATTCCTGGACGGGGAAGTGAGGTATTCTTCCCTGAAACGGACCTTCCCGGATAACGCGAAAGAACTGTTCGCCAAAGGAGCGCAGCAGGCGGTTGAGCGTTATGAAAAACTGAAGAACCAGGCCTGAAGACCGCCGAAGAGGAGAGAAGATGCCGGCTCATTATCAGAAAACGGAAACAACGGATCCTTCCGGATTTGTGCTCCTGGCTGACCAGGTGCCCGGAATTGTCCAGGAAATCCGCTATTATTCCACCTATAATTTCATCGGCGACCGGATCGACGGCTATGAAGAGCCCTGCGCGATCCTGACCCGGGAGGCGGCACGCGCTTTAAAGGCCGTGAGCAATGAAATGAACGTCCGGGGGTACCGGCTGAAGATCTTTGACGCTTACCGGCCGGCCTGCGCGGTAAAGCATTTTGTCCTGTGGGGAATTGAGGATCTGGATCTCCGGATGAAGCCCTATTTTTATCCGGACCTGGAGAAACAGGAGCTTTTCCTTAAAGGCTATATCGCGAAGCAGTCCAGCCACAGCCGCGGAAGCACCGTGGATCTGACGCTGCTGGATATGAAAACCGGGAAGGAGCTGGATATGGGCAGCCCGTTTGATTTCTTCGGAGAGGTTTCCCACCCGGACAGTAAAAAGGTGACCGCGGAACAGTATGAAAACCGGATGGTGCTTCAAAAAGCGATGATCCGGAACGGGTTTGAGCCCTATGAGTGTGAATGGTGGCATTTTTCGCTGAAAGAGGAGCCCTTTCCCGAAACGTATTTTGAGTTTCCGGTTTCGGCGGAGTACTTAAGACGGTAGAGACATTTCAGTCGGTGAAAGACAAAGACAGGAGAGGGGACGATGGAACTGTATAACGGAAGACCGGAAGAGACGGCAGGCAGGCTGGAGCGGGAGATCCGTACCTATGATTTTCTGGACCGCCTCGGAATTTCCTATTTCCGGACCGATCATGAGCGGGCCGACAATATGGAAGCCTGTTACGAAATTGACAAGGTGCTGGGCGTCCTGATCTGCAAGAATCTCTTTCTCTGCAACCGCCAGAAAACGGCCTTTTATCTTCTGATGATGCCGGGCGATAAAAAATTCAAGACCAAAGAGCTGTCAAAACAGATCGGGTCGGCCCGTCTTTCCTTTGCCGAACCGGAGGATATGCTGAAATACCTGGACATCGAGCCGGGAGCGGTCAGCATTATGGGCCTGATGAACGACCCGGAACATGCCGTCCGGCTGCTGATGGATGAAGATATCCTGAAGGATGAATACGTCGGATGCCATCCCTGTGTATGCACTTCCAGCCTGAAGCTGAAAACGGAGGATATTCTGAACGTCTTTCTTCCGGCGACAGGCCATGATTATACGGTGGTACACCTGGTGGGAGAGGACTGACCGTGCTGTGTCTTATGTTTTCTTTCCCTTCCCGGGTAATACCGGTTCCGGAGCCGGCAGGGAAAAGGGATTAAATCCGGCAAAAACCGGTTGAAACGGAAAAATGTCCCTCACCTCCGGAACACGATAATAAAAAGAATAACCCCGGCCAAACCATTTGGAACGCTGCGCATTTTCAGATTGCAGAATAACTCTTTACTGCATTATGATAAAGGTGCAGGACAGTTCCTTTTTTATTGCGGATACAGGAGTTGAGCGCTTATGAAAAAGACAGGAAAAAAACTGACAGCCATTCTCCTTGCGGCAGCAATGGCCGTGACCCTGATGCCGTCATTGGGGGTACAGACGGTGTACGCGGAAGAGGATTACGCTGCCATGTCGGTCGAAGCAGGCATTTCGGCTATAGAACCGGGAACCAGAATCTGGTTCGGCAACGTGGATCAGGAAGAGGGGGAAACAGAAACGGATACAAAATGGCGTGTTCTGGAGACTTCGGAAGACCGCGCGATGCTGATCTCGGAAGAACTGCTAGATGTAATACAATACGATACAGAACGTGGAAGGGATTGGAACAGCAGCACGTCGAGAGACTGGTGCCTGAATTATTATGAAAACTGGAAAGGAACTCTCATAGAGAAAGACGCCATCGCTCTGACATCCAAACACGATGACGTATACCAGACAGGAGAGCAGGAGATCTTCAGAAAGCTGGATATAACGAACGAGCATTTCTTCCTTCTTTCTGCCGAAGAGGCCGACACGTTATTTGAAAGTAATGCAGACAGACTGGCATACTATTCTAACGGGGAATCGGACTATTGGTGGCTCCGTTCAGACAGACCTGACAGGGATGATCTGGCAGCCTTCGTCTGGGAAGGAGGAGCCATCAATAATTATTTCAGACACTGGTACTACGGCGCGCGTCCGGCCTTTAATCTGGATTTGACGCAAGTGCTGATGACATCCTCTCCGGAAGGCAAGATAACCGATTCCTTAGGGCAATTTACCGAGATTATGCCGGCGGAATCCAATGAGAGAAAGCTGACTTTATATGATGACGAACGGGATTTCACGGTATCGCTGCCGGAGAATGCCGAACTTACGGCAGAAGTAAACTACTCATCCTGGAGCATTCCGATCGGGTATTCGGGCGCCGGAGATGGGGAGAACGAATATGTATCCGCAATCCTGTTCGGAAGCGATGGGGAAGCCTTGTTTTATGGCAGTTTTGCCCAGGACAGCGCTTCCGGGACGGCCAGTATCGCGCTTCCGGCCGGACTGGATGTCGGCAGTTATGAGCTGGATCTGTTCAGTGAGCAGAAAAACGGCGTTCATGCTTCCGATTATGCCAGCGCCTTCACGGCGGTGGATCTTGAAGTTGTTGAAGAGATTCCGGTGGCGTTCGAGGCTGTATCTGTTGCAGCAGGTGCTTCGGTCATAGAACCGGGGATCAGGATCTGGTTCGGCAACGTGGAGCAGGAAGAGGGGGAAACAGAACCGGATACAAAATGGCGCATCCTGGAGACTTCGGAAGACCGCGCGATGCTGATCTCAGAAGAGCTTCTCGCTTTAATACCATTCGATGATGGAGATCTCGACAGAAGCTGGAACAGCTGCACTGCGAGAGACTGGTGTCTGGATTATTTTGATAACTGGAAAGGAAGTCTCATAGAGAAAAGTGCCATCGCCCTGACATCCAAACACGATGGCGTATATCAGACAGGAGAGCATGAGATCTTTGGAGAGCAGGATATAACGAATGAGCATTTCTTCTTTCTCTCTGCTGAAGAAGCCGATACGTTATTTAAAAATAATGCGGACAGGATCGCATACGGCAATTGGGATGGGGAATCTTACTTTTGGTGGCTGCGTTCGGACAGGCCTGACTGGCAGGCGCTGGCAGCATTTGTCTGGGAAGGCGGGAGCATCAATAATCTTTGGAAAAGCAACAGCTACGGCGCGCGTCCGGCCTTTAATCTGGATTTGACGCCGGTACTGCTGACATCCTCTCCGGAAGGAAAAATTACCGGGATCACCGGGGAGTTTACAGCGATCGAAGTGGTAAATTCCAATGAAAGAAAGCTGACTTTATATGACGCTGAACGGGATTTCACGGTATCGCTGCCGGCGGATGCCAAACTTACGGAAGGAAAAAACTATTCATCCTGGAGTATCCCGATCGGGTATTCGGGCGCCGGCGAGGGGGAGAACGAATATGTATCCGCGATCCTGCGCGGGAGCGATGGGGAAGCCTTGTATTATGGCAGTTTTGCCCAGGGCAGCGAGTCCGGAACGGCCAGTATCGCAATCCCGGCCGGACTGGATATCGGCAGTTATGAGCTGGATCTGTTCAGCGAGCAGAAAAACGGCGTTCATGCTTCCGATTATGCCAGTGCCTTTACAGCAGTGGAACTTAAGGTTGTCGAAGATACCCCGCCCGTGATCGATCCGTCAACGCTGAAAATGGAGTTTCCGGATGACCGGAATGTTATGGCTTCTGGAGACAAAGCCACGATCTCGCTGAAGGTCACGGATAACGGGGAGATCACCCAGGTCAGGGTGATTTATAAAGGCCCGGGAAACTGGTATCGCTGGTTTGATCTGGAGCCCGTTGGGGATGATATCTGGAGCGGGGAATTCGAAGTGGTCTCCACCACACCTCCGGGACAATGGAAGATCCGGTATTTTGACGCCTATGACAATGCCGGAAATGTCAGCGAGGTATTTAACAGCAATATCGTGGACTATGAAGATGTGCTGGCGGACCTTTCAGAAGGGGATTTCACGATCTCGACGCGTTACAATCTCTCGTTTGATGAGAATGGCGGTATGGGAGAGATGGAGCCTATCCCGGCATTTGAAGGGGATGAACTCGAGGTGCCGGGGTGCGCTTTCACAGCGCCGGAAAATAAGGTGTTCTGGGGGTGGAATACGGTCGATGTCGGAACCCAGGGAAACTACGGCACATGGTACTATCCGGGCGATAAGATCACTTTGGGGGAAGATCTGACGCTCTACGCGAGATGGTCGGATCCCGCACTGTCGATCTGTTCCTATGATATGACACAGGAAAAAAGCAGCAGCGGCGGGAAGTTTACGGATCTCTTCGGATGGGGCGATCCGTCCTATGGCTGCAATAATTATACTGTGATGATGGGGGATGAATACAGTGTGACAGCGATCCCCGATGAATGGTATGAGTTTGTGGGCTGGTACAACGGAAAGTACATCCACGAAGATGAGCAGGGAAATCCGATCCAGGATGCGAAACCGTATCTGAATGAGGAGAACCTTATCACAACGGACCTTACCTGTTCATTTACAGTCAGCGGCAGTATGGTTCTCTGTCCGGTGTTCAAAGAGGCGGATCCGATCTCGATCCAGAACGCCAAAGTCGTTCTTTCCGGGACGTCCTTCACCTATGACGGAAAGGTGCATAAGCCGACCGTGAAGACGATCGGCGGCATGACTCTCGACCCGGCGACTGACTATACCCTGAAGATCCGCGACAGTAAAGGCGCGACGGTATCCTCGCCGAAGGAGCCAGATACCTATACGATCACGATCACCGGTAAAGGGCATTATACCGGAACAACGACGGCAACTTATAAGATCATTGCCCTGACGCCCACCGGGATCACCCTGAAGCCGGCTGAAGCAGATCTTGCCACCGGTGCGACCCTGCAGCTGCAGGCCACGGTCACTCCGGCCGGCGCTGATCCGGTCGTGACCTGGAAGAGCAGCAATACCGGCATCGCCACAGTGGACAGCAGCGGGAAAGTAAAGGCGAAGAAGTACGGAAAAGTGACGATCACCGCAACGACGGTCAATGGTAAGAAAGCAACCAGTACGATCCAGACCCGCTTCAGGGATGTGAACAATCCAAGAAAAACTTATTATGTGCCGGTCTACTGGGCTGTAGATAACGGGATTACGAAGAGCACCGTCACCTTCAAGCCGGACAATACGGTCACCCGCGGCGAATTCGTTGCATTTATCTGGCGTATGGCC
>CADBNG010000369.1 GCA_902795985.1 uncultured Lachnospiraceae bacterium | reverse complement strand
GAGCTTCAGATTTACAGGATATGCAGGCTTATAAAATTTACGACAGCCATTGTCACATTTATCCGGACGGGATCTCCCATCGGGCGATCCGCTCCATCGACCGCTTTTATGACGGACTTCCCGCAAAACCGCAGGACGGTACCGTAAAAACTCTGCTGGAGGGAGGAAGATCCTGCGGGATCTCGCATTTTGTTGTGTGCGCCGTAGCAACAAAACCGGAGCAGGTGTCTCACATCAACCGGTTTATCGCAGATCAGGTGAGAGCATCGGGAAGAGCCTTTACCGGACTGGGGACCATGCATCCGGATGCGGAGGATCTCAGGGCGGATCTGGAAGAACTGGTCAGCCTGGGGCTGAAAGGCGTGAAGCTGCATCCGGATATCCAGCAGTTTCACGCGGATGATCCCCGGGCAATGAAGATCTATGAAATGCTGGAGGATGGGGGACTTCCGGTATGTGTGCATACGGGAGATCACCGGTATGATTATTCAAACCCCGGCAGGATCGCGCGGGTCCTGCGGACCTTTCCCTCACTGAAAATGATCGGCGCCCATCTCGGAGGCTGGAGCGTCTGGGACGAAGCCGTATCGCTTCTGCCGGATTTTCCCAACCTGACGGTGGATACTTCCTCATCCTTTTTCTGGCTGAAAAAAGAAAGAGCGAAGGAGATCATCCGCGCCTACGGATCGGAGCGGGTCATGTTCGGAACGGATTATCCGATGTGGAAGCAGCAGGAGGATATCTCGTATCTGCGGGAACTGGACCTGACCGACCGGGAATATGAGGATATTTTCCGGCGCACCTGCGGGAATTTATTCCATATCGATGAACAAGGATCTGAATTTATTTCACACTAATCATGAGAGCAGGGAATCGCGAGATTATATTCTGCTTGAAATATGTGATAATTCAGGCAGAACAAAGATTGATCCAATAGTGCAGGAGGCATTTATGGCAGATAAAAACAAAACTTATGTAACGGTGGATGGCAATGAAGCGGCCGCCTATGTGGCTTACGCTTTTACGGAAGTGGCTGCGATCTATCCGATCACGCCGTCTTCTCCCATGGCGGGAAAGACAGATGTCTGGGCCGCAAAAGGAAAGAAAAACGTATTCGGGCAGACGGTACAGCTTATTGAGATGCAGTCGGAAGCCGGAGCCATCGGTGCGGTGCACGGCGCTCTGCAGACCGGCGCCCTTGCCGCCAGTTTTACATCTTCCCAGGGCCTGATGCTGATGCTTCCGGTCATGCACCGCATCGCGGGCGAACGTCATCCGGGAGTGCTTCATGTAGCGTCCCGCACGGTAGGTACCCATGCCCTTTCCATTTTCGGGGATCATTCGGACGTGATGAACTGCCGGCAGACCGGTTTCGCCATGCTTTCGACGGGCAGCGTGCAGGAAGTGATGGACCTGGCGGGAGTTGCCCATCTGGCTGCCATAAAAGGCCGGATCCCGTTCCTTCATTTTTTCGACGGCTTCCGCACCTCCCATGAGATCAATAAAGTCGAGCAGATCGATTATGAAGATCTGAAAGCGATGATGGATACAGAGGCAGTGGATGAATTCCGGGCGCACGCGCTGAACCCGGAGCATCCCATGCTCCGTTCCACGGTCCAGAATTCCGATATCTACTTCCAGGTCCGTGAGGCGAATAATACCGCTTACAGCGATCTGCCGGATATTGTTGAGGATTATATGGAAAAGATCCGTCAGCTGACCGGGCGCGAATATCATCTGTTCAATTATTACGGGGCGCCGGACGCGGACCGTGTTGTTGTGGCCATGGGCTCTGTCAGCGGCTGCGCCGAAGAAGCCGTGGATTATCTGAACGCAAAAGGAGAAAAGGTCGGATTTCTGCAGGTCCATCTGTACAGGCCTTTTGATATCCGGCGTTTTCTTGAAGCAATTCCTTCTTCCTGCAAAGCGATCGCCGTGCTGGACCGCACCAAGGAAATGGGAAGCGCGGGAGAACCTCTGTATCAGGATGTATGCACCGCTCTGAAGGGCAGGTCGGACCTGGTCATTGTCGGAGGCCGCT
>CADBNG010000368.1 GCA_902795985.1 uncultured Lachnospiraceae bacterium | reverse complement strand
GCATTCCGCCGTCATGATCGGCCCGAAGATCAGATTTCCGCGGATCTTCACGTCCCGCAGCTCGTCCCGCCTTTCCGATAAAGCCCGGTCCAGAAGCTCCGGGAAGCCCAGCGCCACCGTATAATCCACCCAGTCGCCGCTCTTGACGACCCGCACCGCCTCTTCAGGCGACCGCAGTTTCTGCCGGTATTCATTCCAATGATCCATAAATACCTCCCTGAGCTCTTCTTTCTATCGTATACGGTCCTGATCATTATATCAGGAAATCCGATTTCACCGCATTATGGCCGGCGGCACAAAACAAAAATCCGGAAATGATGATCAGATCAACATTTCCGGATTTTTTCCGAAGCTGGCACCGGGAATCGGACCCGGGACCTCCGCACTACCAATGCGACGCTCTACCGACTGAGCCATGCCAGCAAATCTCAGACGAAGGATATATTAGCATATCGAAATCAGGGTTGTCAATCCGCAAAAAGCACCCGCTCTTCCGTCTGAAATTACCCGTGGAACAGACAACGAATTCAATCTGTTTTCAGCGTTCCGTAAAGATCCGTTCTTCTCGAGTTAATGATCGGAAGCTGCCTGCGGATGGATGCTATCCGTTCCAGGTCGATCTCGACGAAGCCGATCTCTTCTTCCCTGCCGAGCCTTGCGATGACGGTCCCCCAGGGATCGACAGCGATCGAATTCGCGTAGGAAACATAGACGTCCTGTTCGTTCCTGGCCGGTGAAACGCCGACGGTAAAGAGCTGGTTGTCGACCGCCCGCTGCCTGAAAAGCAGTTCCCAGTGCGCCGGTCCGGTCGTCATATTAAATGCTCCCGGAACAAAGATCACCTGCGCGCCGCGGTCTCCCATCACCTTTGCCAGTTCCTGAAATCTGAAATCAAAACAGATACAAAGACCCATTTTCCCGAACTCAGTATCGAATACCGTGATATTGTCGCCGGCCGTCAGGGTCTCCGATTCAAAGAACCGCTGGCCGCCTTCCACGTCGATATCGAAAAGATGCGCCTTGCGGTGACGCGCGATCTTATTTCCCTGCCGGTCGTAAACATAACAGGTATTATATACCCTGTCTTCTTCCAGTTCGGGCATGCTGCCGCCCACAAGGTAGATACCGTATTCCTTCGCCGCTTCCTGCAGCATCTGCTGGGCCGGTCCGTTTTCCGTTTCCCCGTATTCGCGGAAATAGGCGTTAGAATACGGGCAGCAGAACATTTCCGGAAGCACGGCGATATCAGGTGCCTGCTCGCAGGCTCTGCCGATCAGTTCCCTGGCATGCGCGATATTCTCCGCTTTATTATGGACGACTTCCATCTGGATCAGAGCAGCTTTCATTCCGAGTTCCTTCCTTCCGGTTCATACCGGAAATCTGATATCCATATTTGATGCCGGCGTTTCAAAGCAATGACCGGAGTTTTGTCCGGGCACGGTTCATCGCGTTATCAGCGCTTTTCTCGCTTTTCCCGAGAGCCGTTCCGATCTGGGCATAATTGAGGCCGGACAGATAGAGGTCCAGTACCCGGTTTTCCATAGGGCTTAACGCCGCGCGGATCTTCTTTACCAGAAGCCGGACGTCTTCTTCCGCGATCATGCGGCTTTCCGGTTCGTAGAGACTGGCAGCCGCCAGGAGCCCGATCCGTTCCAGGCCTTCGGAGGAATCCGGATGATCGTCGGAAAGCTCCGGTTCGTTCAGGGAGATCGCCGTATTCAGCGGGATGTTCTTTTTCCTGAGAGACGCTTCCACCGCCGTATAAAGCTGTCTGGTAATACAGAGATTGGCGAACGTGGAAAAGCTGGCATCCTTCTCAGGATCATAATCCCGGATCGCCTTGAACAGGCCGATCATTCCTTCCTGGATCATATCTTCCCGGTCGCCGCCGGTGATCGGAAGAAAGCGCGCTTTACCGCGTACCATCCCCTTGTATTTCTCGAACAGAAGCTCAACGGCCTGGTCGCTGCCCTCCCGGGCCTGCCGGATCAGCTCGTTGTCTGTGCAGTTTTCCGGTCTTTCCGCAGTCACCGGCAATTCCTTATCCTTCCCGCTGCCGCAGGATCTCATACATCAGCACGCCCGCAGCCACCGAAGCGTTCAGGGAATTGATCTCCCCGTGCTGCGGGATCGAAGCGACCAGGTCGCAGTGTTCCTTCACCAGGCGGGAGACGCCTTCTCCTTCCGCGCCGACCACCAGACCGATGGGCCCTTTCAGATCCAGTTTTCCCATCGGTTCGCCGTCCATATCCGCGCAGACAAACCACAGGCCTTTTTCCTTGCATTTTTCAATGGTCTGCACCAGGTTCGTCACCTTGCATACCGGCGTATAATTGAGCGCGCCTGCGGAAGCTTTCGCGACCGTCGCCGTCAGTCCCACTGCCCGGTCTTTCGGGATAACGACGCCGTGCGCCCCGGCAACGTTGGCCGTCCGGATGATCGCGCCCAGGTTGTGGGGGTCTTCCAGATTGTCCAGAAAAATGAAGAAGGGATCTTCCTTTTTCTCTTCCGCCTTCCGGAACAGATCTTCCAGTTCCGCGTAGGAAACTGCCGCAGCATAGGCGATGACTCCCTGGTGATGTCCGGTCTCCGACATCTGGTCCAGCCGTTCCCTGCCGACGTATTTAATGGGTGTACCGTGCTTCTGGGCTTCCCTGCGGATACTCAAGACCGCGCCGTCCCGGCATCCGTCCAGGAGGATCAGGCGGTCGATCGTGCGTCCCGCCCGGAAAGCTTCCAGAACGGCATTTCTTCCTTCGATCAGGTTCGGATTTTCATTCGTCATGTTTCGGTTCCCTCAATGCCTGTCCGGATCAGTTCCAGCAGGCGCCTGACGTCATCTTTGAGATAAAGATAACCGCACAGCGCTTCCAGTCCGGTGGCTTTCAAATAGTCTTCCAGCGGCGCGTTTTTTGCGTGATGCGAAGGATTCGCGTTCCGGCCGCGCCGGTAGATCTTCATTTCCTCCTGTGTCAGACACGGCAGGATCGCGTCGGCCGCCTTTGCCTGTGCCGAGGCATTCACCAGTTTTGCGCTTTCCCGGTGAAGCTTCTCTGCCTGGCGGTTCCCGTCTTCGAGCAGGATCGTGCGGATCACCAGGGAATAGACCGCATCTCCCAGAAATGCCAGCGGCAGCGGTGAAAACAGGCCGGGCGGCAGATCGTCCT
>CADBNG010000367.1 GCA_902795985.1 uncultured Lachnospiraceae bacterium | reverse complement strand
ATGGACCTCGAAGGGGATTTCCAGTTCCCTTAACGTGTCGACCGCTTTCTGCACTACCGGCAGATCGCTGTCGCTTCCCATAATAATTCCTACTTTTTTCATGATCGTTCTCCTTTTTCTGAAACGATATGCCTGAAACGTATTTCTGTAGGACGCTGCCGATCAGCAGTTTTTTCATTATTCCGCCCGAAGGGTTTTCCTTCCTGCGGAATACAATTATTCGTCCTCTGCTGCTTCCTCATTCTCTCCGGCTTCTTTCGCTTCGTCTTCCGAAACCTCTTCCTCATCATCCGTAAAGCGGACCTTTGCCACGCTGGCAACAGAAACGCCCTCATCCAGATTCATGATCTTCACGCCCGTAGCGTTCCGTCCCTGAACCGAAATGCCGTCCACCTTTGTCCGGATAATGATTCCCGCCGTGGTGACCAGCATGATTTCATCTTCGTCATTCACGGATTTGAATCCGATGACTTCGCCGGTCTTTTCCGTTACCTTATAGCAGAACATGCCTTTTCCGCCGCGGTGATGCGGGGTGAATTCCGAAATCCGGGTTCTCTTGCCCTGACCGTTTTCCGTGACGATCAGCGCGTATTCTCCCTGGACATCAACCTGCATGCCGATGACCGCGTCGCCGCCCCGCAGCGAAACACCGCGGACACCCATGGAGGCCCGGCCCATGCTGCGGACGTCCTTTTCATTAAAGCGGATGCACTGGCCTTTCCGGGTTGCGATCAGGATATCCCTTTCGCCGTCGGTCAGCTTGACTTCGATCAGCTCGTCGTCTTCCCGGAGAATAATGGCGGTTATTCCGACTTTTCTCACGTTCGCGAAGTCCATAAGCGGTGTTTTCTTTACCGTACCGGTCTTCGTCGCCATAAAGAGATACTTTCCTTCTTCAAATTCCTTTACGGGAATCATCGCGGTAATGGTTTCACCGGGCTGAAGGAGAAGAAGATTAATGACTGCCGTTCCCCTTGCCGTCCGTCCCGCCTCCGGAATCTGATAGGCCTTGATCCGGTACATTTTTCCGTCGTTGGTGAAGAACAGCAGATAATCATGGGTGCCGGTCATGAACAGATCCTCGATATAATCATCTTCGATGGTCTGCATTCCCTTAATGCCGCGGCCGCCCCTGTTCTGGATGCGGAAATTATCCGGCGTCATCCTCTTGATGTAGCCCAGATGGGTCTTGACGATTACTACGTCTTCTCTCGGGATCATATCTTCATCCGAAATGTCCGAATCGTCAAAACCGATCTTCGTCCGGCGGTCGTCCCCGTATTTATCGGCGATAAGATTGATTTCTTCTTTGATCACGCCCAAAAGGAGCTTCCGGTCCGCAAGGATTGCCTTGTATTCCGCGATTTTAATCTGCAGTTCGTCAAATTCATTCTGCAGGCGGGAGCGTTCCAGTCCGGTCAGGGCACGCAGACGCATGTCGACGATGGCCTGTGCCTGCGCTTCGGTAAACGCAAAGGCCGCAATCAGGTTGTCTTTCGCCTCCTGCGTATTCGCGGACGCCCGGATGATCCGGATAATCTCTTCAATATGGTCCAGCGCCTTCAGCAGACCGGCCAGGATATGGGCCCTTTCTTCCGCCTTGTTCAGATCATAGGCGATCCGGCGGGTCACCACGTCTTCCTGGTGGGCCAGATAATACTTCAGCATCTGAAGCAGGTTCAGAACCTTCGGCTCCTGGTTCACGAGCGCCAGCATGTTCACACCGAAGGTGTCCTGCAGCTGCGTATGCTTATACAGTTTATTCAGAATCACATTGGCATTGGCGTCCCTGCGGACTTCAACACAGATCCGCAGTCCTTCCCGGTTGGAATGATCCTGGATGCCGGTAATGCCGTCGATTCTTTTATCCTTGACCAGCTCGGCCATTTTTTCGATCAGCCGGGCTTTGTTTACCAGGAAGGGAATCTCCGTGATAATGATTTCCGATTTTCCGTTCGGAAGCGTTTCGATACTGCAGACGGAACGAACGCGGATCTTTCCCCGTCCGGTCCGGTACGCCTCTTCGATTCCGGCTGTTCCCATGATTTCCGCTCCGGTCGGGAAATCCGGGCCTTTCACAATCTTCAGAATTTCATCGATCGTGGTCTGTTCTCCCGCGATTTCGTCATCGATGATCCTCACGACCGCCGCGACAATTTCCCGGAGGTTGTGGGGAGGAATGTTCGTCGCCATACCGACGGCGATACCGGAAGTGCCGTTGACCAGGAGGTTCGGATACCGGGACGGAAGAACCGTGGGTTCCTTTTCTTCGTTATCGAAGTTCGGAACAAAGTCCACCGTGTCCTTTCCGATATCTGCCAGCATTTCCATGGCGATTTTCGAAAGCCTGGCTTCGGTATAACGCATGGCCGCGGCGCCGTCGCCGTCCACCGAACCGAAGTTCCCGTGGCCGTCAACAAGCGGATATCTCGTCGACCAGTCCTGCGCCATGTTGACCAGGGCTCCGTAGATGGAGCTGTCTCCATGGGGATGATATTTACCCATCGTATCGCCGACGATACGGGCACATTTACGATGGGGCTTGTCCGGTCCGTTATTCAGCTCGATCATCGAATAGAGGATATGGCGCTGGACCGGTTTTAATCCGTCCCTTACATCGGGGAGCGCGCGTGAGGCAATGACGCTCATGGCGTAATCGATGTAGGAATCTT
>CADBNG010000366.1 GCA_902795985.1 uncultured Lachnospiraceae bacterium | reverse complement strand
TGATGCTCCCCGATCACCTTTGCCACGCCTCCGCAGCGGACGTACATCACGTCTTTTTCAGGATGTTCCCAGCGGTAGGTGCTTTCGGAAAGCTTTCCTTCCATCATCTCCCCGATGCTTTTCTGCACGGAGGGAAGTTCCTCCGGCGGGATTTTGGAATACCAGACGTCATAGATTTCCTCTTCCGTAAGGTTCTGCCCGGCAATGCCAAGCAGCTCCATCATTTTGGCATTGCCGCGCATGCGCGGCTCTTTTCCGTCTTCGAGGATGATATGCCATGTTCCGAAGCCGGCGTCCGAAATGATCTCATCGGTTTCGGCCAGCTCTTTCTGGCTGGCTTCCAGCTCCCTGTTTTTCTCTGCCAGCTTCGCGGCGGCCGCTGCCTTTTCCGTCATCTGTTTTTTCGCATGGTTCCGGTCGCGGGCAAGAAGGTAAATAATGACGAAGCCGACGGCAAGGATCACCGTGCCGAACAGGGCCATATGATCCCGGATCATATCCAGCAGGGTGTAGGAATAAAGGGCATTCGTATAACGATAGGATATATTCTGCGCGTAATCGCTGCCCACCACGTTGATTCCGCGGTTCAGGAGCTTTAAAAGGCCTTCGTTTCCGATCTCCACGCCGAAACAGCGGTCATCGCTCCTCGTCAGCTGGTGCAGCGCAAGGTCCTTATACTTTCTGTTTTTCAGCATGTCGTTTGCCCGGAGCCCGTTCAGGGTCGTGCAGCTCACTTCCCCGTCCGCCACAGCCTGCAGGCAGGCGTCGATCGACGGATACATCGTAATCTCCGCATCCGGGAAATTGGTTCGCACGAAGTAATACTGCATGCGGTTGTTTTCCTTAATGGCAAAATGTCCCGGTGTTTCTTCCGTATACTCCCCCTTATGCACCAGTTCGGTAGGGGCCGATGCTACCGGGAGGGACTGATAAAGGCCGTTTTCCTCGGAAAAATACAGTCCGCCGCCCACAGGAAACGCGATATCGATCTTCGCGGATGTCATATCGGCGATCATGGCATCGTAGCTTTCATAGCCCGTATAGGCAACGGTAATATTCGAAATGCCCAGGCCCTCAAGGATCTCCGGGATAATGTCCCGGATGATGCCGGTGGCCTGTCCCTGCTCATCGGTTCCGCTGTAGGGCATGTAATTCTCCAGGTAGCCGATGCGAAGCGAATCATGGGAATCCAGCCATTGTTTCTCCGACACGGAAAAGGCCCGCGCGGAAATACTGACCGGATAATATCGGGAGCGCAGGGAATACAGCCAGTTCGGCTCTTCCGCCGCGAGCGTCGCCTGCGCATCGTTAAGCGCCGAAAGCAGATCGGGACGGCCGATGCTGACGCACAGGAAGTAGTCGGAACTGCCGAACGGCGCGAGTACTTCCGCATGATCCCGGCTGTAAGCTCCGTCTCCTTCCGCCGCCAGGATATCGATCTCTTCTTTATCGAACGCGTCGAACAGGGACGAATAATCCGAATAAATTATAACGTCCGCGTCGACCTGATATCCTTCCAGATAACGGTTCAGGACATCCACCATGGCGCTGTCCAATACGCCGATCTTCTTCCCCGTAAGTGTTGAAGGATTGACCGTAATATCGTCTGCCGTGCTTTGTTTTACGAGGTTGTACGTCTCATTGCCCATCGGCAGGTCGGGGTAGCCGATCCGGCCGGCCCGTTCTTCCTTCCAGGCAAGACCCGCCAGAAGATCGATCTCTCCGTCCAGGAGCATCTGATACAGATCGCCGTAGTCCCCGTAAACATATTCATATTTCCATCCGGTATATTCCGAGATTTTCCTGTAGTACTCGTAGGCGTATCCGGTCTTGATTGCGCCTTCCTCCGCGCCTTCCTGGAACACTTCATTCTCATAGTAGCCGACCTTCACCGTTTCCGCCTTGCCATCTTCCGCGTAGGCTGTGGCTGCCATGGCCGGGGATGCTGCGATGAGTATGAAAACAACGGCAAGCAGCATCCGGGCAATACTGCGGCTTTTCATTTTTAATCCGTTCAGCATCTCAAATACTCCTTCTAATGCTTATTCGTATGCCCCCGGCATTCTGTCCGGTTCCGGAAGCAGCACAGCTGCCTTTTTCTTCCTGTTTACAGATCAGAAACGATCCCGGTAATCAGCAGGATTGCCCTTCCCTTTCTCGCGGAGATCCCTCTTCCGGTGCCGGAAGGGAGAATGTGCTGATTACGGTTTCACAAGGCCTTCCAGCGTCTCAAACAGTGTCTGCGGCTCTACGGGCTTGGAAAGATGCGCGTTCAGACCTGCCTGCATGCTGCGCTGAACGTCCTCGTCAAAAGCATTGGCCGTAAGCGCGATGATCGGAACGGTTTCGGAATCCGGACGTCCCATTTCCCGGATCCGTTTCGTCGCCTCGAGTCCGTCCATTTCCGGCATTCTCATATCCATGAGGATCGCGTCGTAATAGCCGGGTTCATGCGCCGCGAATTTCTCCACCGCGATCCGTCCGTTCTCCGCATGCTCAACCTCCATTTCGCGCATGGCCAGCACCATCATCATAATCTCAGCATTGACGGCCACATCCTCCGCCAGAAGGATTCTTCTGCCGCAAAGATCGGCGGTCTCCCGGATCAGTTTCGCGTTTTTCTTCCGGAAGGCTGACCGGAATTCATCCATAACGGTTCCGGCAAACAGCGGTTTCGAGGCAAAGGTATCCACTCCCGCTTCCCGGGCTTCTTCTTCGATCTCCTCCCAGCTGTAAGAGGTCAGGATAATGATCGGGGTGTTGTGCCCGACGATGGAACGGATCTGACGGGTCGTCTCCACGCCGTCCATTTCCGGCATCTTCCAGTCCACAAGGATCAGGTTGTAATCCTCCCGTCTTGCGTGCCGCATCTTCACCATCTCCACCGCGTCCTTCCCGGACAGCACCATTTCACAGCTGATTCCGGGCTGTCCGAGCACGACCTGGGCATGCTCGCAGGCAATCCGGTCGTCGTCAATCACCAGCACGCTCATCTCATGGGGACGGAGTTCAACATCATCCTCACCCTCTGTTTTATGGTTTGACACTCCCAGCGTAACGGTGACGGTAAACGTCGTACCGACGCCTTTTTCACTTTCCACCTCAATATGGCCGTTCATCAGTTCCACAATGCTTTTGGTAATCGGCATGCCCAGACCGGTGCTGCCGTACTTACTCGTGCTGGACGAATCCTCCTGTGAGAAGGCTTCAAACAGTTTCGGCAGATACTCGGGGCTCATGCCGATGCCGGTGTCCGCAATGGTAAAGCGCAGCGTGGCTTTATTCTCAAGCCGCTTCACATCTTCGATCGTGAAGAAAACCGAACCGCCTTCCGGGGTAAATTTCACCGCATTTCCAAGAATATTGATCATCACCTGACGCAGCTTCATATCGTCGCCGATATAATACTCGTCGATCTGACCGGACGTCCGGCATTCATAGGAAAGTCCCTTGTCCCGGCACTGTCCGCTCACAATGGTATTCACCTGTTCCAGTGTCTTGGAGAAGGAGAATTCCTCATTCTTGATCGTCATCCGCCCGGATTCGATGCGGCTCATATCCAGGATGTCATTGATAATCCCCAGCAGGTG
>CADBNG010000365.1 GCA_902795985.1 uncultured Lachnospiraceae bacterium | reverse complement strand
GGACAAATGGAACGTCAACGGCGGCGCGATCGCCTACGGACATCCGAACGGCGCTTCCGGCCCCCGTATCGCCATGTTCACGATGCGTGAACTGGCGCGCCGCGGCGGCCGTTACGGACTGTTCTGCTCCTGCTGCGGCGGCGGTCAGGGCATCGCGACGATCATCGAGAACCTCCGGAAATAACGGATGGTCCGACGCCTTTCGACCGGCCTGACGTGAAACGAAGGACTGCTTCT
This sequence comes from uncultured Lachnospiraceae bacterium, assembly GCA_902795985.1. The sequence goes on along the minus strand of CADBNG010000365.1, from coordinate 2,037 downwards.
CCTGCCGGGAGGGCAGTCCTTTCATTTTTTGTTTATGAGTGCGGGGATTCTTTCACAGACGTGAAATTGACGCTTCCCCGCGGGGATCCTATGATGAAAACAGAACACCCTGAATCCGGACCGGAAAAAAGGAGATCGTGAGATGAACAAGCATTTGTATGCGGGCTTTTCCCGCCTGGAGATCACGCCGGAAGAAAACGGCGTGCCGCTGGGAGGATACGGCGCGACGCGGCACCGTCTGTCTGCCAGAGTCCTGGATCCTCTGTATGTGAGCGCACTCTGCCTCGGAACGGCGGAAAAACCGGAATGCCTGTTGCTGGTTCTGGACGTCCTGCACATCCGAAATCTCACGGAACGTTTCCGGCGCGAACTTTCGGAGCTGACCGGGATAGAGGGAAGCAGGATCTTTCTCAGTGCCACGCATACGCATTCCGCGCCGGATCTGGACAGCGACATGGAGATCATACGGGAATACCGGGAGAATGTCCTTTCCGGCAGACTGAAGTCCGCCGCGCTCGAAGCGGTCGCGGACCGAAAACCGGCAAGGATCTCTTACGGGCGGACAGAGATCGGGCATCCAGGCGCACGGCTGAATTTTATCCGGCATTATCTGATGACGGAAAAGGAGCGGAAAGGGGATCCTGCGCCGGATCATCTGTATCCGGCGGGGGACAACTACGGGACGGAATATGCTTCCCATCCGGAGCAATACGTTTATGCCGCCCATGACGGGACGCCGGATCATATGCTTCAGATCATCAGACTGGAACGGGACGAAGAGGCGGACGACATCCTGCTTCTGAATTTCCAGGCGCATGCCAGCCTGACCGGCGGGCGCGACATACAGGACGTCAGTTCGGACTGGCCGGGCATCCTCATGAAGCGTGTCGAAGAACTTCTCCCGGGGAACAAAGCGCTCTTTTTCCAGGGAGCCGCAGGCAATCTGAACCCGAAGACACGGATGAAGGAAGAAGGCCTTCCGGGGCTGACCTACGGACGGAACGGGGAGTTCGACCACAGAGGCTACGCCAATATTCTGGCGTATCATGTCAGAAATGCAGTGCGGGAAGGGCTTACGGCATCCGAAACGGACCTTCTTGCTTTCCGGACAGAACAGCATACCTGCCAATATGATCATTCGAGCGACGCTCTGGTCCCGGCTGCGGAAGAAGCGAAACGGATCCATGAAGAGGAAGGCTATTCCGCGAAACTTTCGGCCTGTCTTCAGAGAAACGGCTTCCGGAGCCCTTACCAGTGCGGCGCCATTTTGGGGAAAGCCCTGAATCCCCGGACAGGCACAGTCGAGCTGAATGCCATCCGTTTAGGAGATGCCGCCCTGGTCACGGCGCCCTTTGAACTCTTCTCCGAGACCGGACTGGAGATCAAGGCGGGATCCCCGTTTCCGCTTACTTTGATCAGCGGATACACCGGCGAATTTCAACAGTATCTGCCCTCGAAAAATGCCTGTGCGATCTGTTATGAGCGGGACATTTCCCCTTATGTTCCGGGAACTGCGGAAGAAGTGCGGGAAGCGCTTCTTTCCCTGCTTCGCGGACTGAAACACACAGACGGACGATAAAGACAAAAGGAGGCAAAAAAGATGCGAATGATTCCTTTTCCGGCTTATCCCGACTTCGCCCCGATCGACATTTCCTATCTGTTCGAGGAGGAGAAGCCTGCGGGGAAACATGGCTTTCTGCGTACGGACGGGGACGTTTTCCGCTTCGAGGACGGCACGCCCGTCCGTTTCTGGGGCACGAACCTGAATTCCGGCGCCTGTTTCCCGGAGCACGGCTACGCGGAAAAACTGGCGAAACGTCTTGCGGCCTACGGGATCAACATGGCGCGCTTCCATCAGATCGACGCGGAGTGGGCCACGCCGAACATTTATCAGCTGACCAAAGGAAAGCGGCTTGCCTCGACCCGCAGATTCGATGAAGAGTCCCTGGACCGGCTGGATTACCTGATGTTTTGTCTGAAGAAGGAAGGAATCTACATTTTCCTTGATATGATGACGTACCGCAAATTCAAGGAAGC
>CADBNG010000364.1 GCA_902795985.1 uncultured Lachnospiraceae bacterium | reverse complement strand
TCCAGCAGCGTGGAGTGCAGCTCGATCTTGCCGGTCGGGGTGTTGAAGCCCGGCTTGTGGTCGGCGCGCAGCAGGCCTTTTTCATGACGGTAGTAGCCGGAGCATCCCGACGGATGGTTCCTCGGGGCCAGGTCCCAGGTGTTCTCGGAGAGTTCGTCGAAGGTCTTGCCGGAAACGGCGAGACGGGCGTCGAACATATCCTTTAGAGTCGGCCACGGAACGGACTGGGGGTTCAGCCTCTTCGCCAGTTCGAAAGCCACATCCCAGTGACCGCGGCATTCTCCCACCTGAATCTCCTTGTGAATGGCGTTCAGCGGAATACCGGTAGTGAAGACCGAATCTTTTTCCGCGAAGGTCGCTCCCGGGATGACCAGATCGGCAACAGCCTGACAGGTCGGGGTCATGAAATTATCGGCGACCACATTGAAGTCCAGTTTCTTGACTGCTTCATAATGACGCCGCACGTCCTGGGCTGTGCAGGCCATGAAGTTATTGGTGTAGAGGTACAGGCTGCGGATCGGGTAGGGCTTCTGCGTTTCCATCTGCGTTAAGATATCATCCGCCATGGCCCAGGAACGGAAGTTTTTCACCAGCGGATACTTATCACAGCCGATGCGCTTTTTGTTCATGTTATCCACGAATTCCTGTCCGTACAGCTGCACGGTTTCCCAGGTGGAGTAGGGATACATCGACACTTTGTACGGCGGCCTTGCGATAATCTCGCCGCCCGGGACATCGATGTTGCCGGTGATGGCCCACAGGCAGTTCAGAGCCTGGATGGTGCCGATGGAGTTGGCATTGGAATCCAGAGGCTGTCCCCAGCGGATAGAGGCGGGCTTTGCCTTTGCATACATTCTTGCCGCGACGACAATATCTTCGGCTTTCGCCCAGGTGATTTCCGCCACTTTCTGCGGGCTGTATTCCTGAACCCGCTGCTTCAGCTCTTCAAAACCAAAGGTCCACTTTTCCACAAATTCATGGTCATACAGGTCTTCGTTTATAATGACGTTCAGCATGCCCATGGCCAGGGCGCAGTCTGTTCCGGGGCGGATCTGCAGAAAATGCTCCGCGCGGGTCGACAGCCAGGTCTGGCGCGGATCGATAACGATGAACTTTGTGCCTCTCTTCATCAGATCAACGACCCAGTGAGCGGAATAATAGTGGTCGGCGCACTGGGAACCCCTGGTTCCGCGGCCCCAGATGACCATGACTTCCGGCACTTTGAATTCCGGGCTGTCATAGCGTTCCGGTATAAGCTGGGCCGCATCCTCAAACTGAATGTCTCCGGCGACCATGTTCATGGCAGCCAGTCTCGGGGTGAAGCAGGCGATGCCGGAAAGACCGAAAATGGACCAGTTCGGGCTTCCATAAGCATACGCCAGGAAGATCAGGGATCCGCCGGCATCTCTTCCGGTACCCTGACCGAAGATAACGGATTCCGCGCCGTCTTCTTCGCGGATTTTTTTGAATTTATATTCGATCTCATCAAGAGCCTCATCCCAGGAGATGCGGGCCCATTTATTTTCACCTCTGGCGCCGACACGGCGTAAGGGGTACTGCAGGCGGTGGGGATGATAGGCATACTGCGTCAGGGCCAGGGCTCTGGGGCAGAGGCGTCCGTTTAAGAAGGGATGCTCCTCATCGCCTTCCACCTTTAAAAGTTTTCCGTCTTTGATATATAATTCAACGCCGCAGCCGCCGTGGCAGCCAGGGCCGCCGGACCACGCGCCGGTTTTAACGACCTTGGTTCCGTCTTCAAGGTATCTGCACTTTGCCATCTTTTTCCTCCTTTATTTGAAGTATGCGACCGGCTTTACCGCGGTTTTTACGGCTTCCGTAATTTCTTCCACTGTGCCGAAGGTCATGCACTGGCTCAGGCAGTGCTTGACGCAGGAAGGCCGTTCGCCCTTTGCCACACGGCCAAGGCAGAAATTGCACAGGTCCGTGATATACGGTACGTAATCGATGACAAGTTTATCCTTTTCGTGCAGGATATTCTCCGTAACCTTAATGCCAAACTGATCAACGGGCAGGTGGTTCTCCTGCTCACAGGCCACTTCACAGGAATGGCAGCCTGTGCAGTACTGGACGTCGATCAGCATTCCCCATTTGTTCATAGAATTGATTCCCTCCATCTGTTGTCTGCGCAGCAGACCCGGTTCTTCGGCTGTATTGTTCCGGTTAAATTGTACCTATTCCGTCGGGCAAAGGTCAAGAGAAAGCATTCAGAATTCCTCCGATCTTCGCCGCTTTAAGCTCTTACATAAGCGAGTATAATCATTTATTGAGTGCATGGCTGCCGACAGACTGAGCCTTCCGGTCTGCAGTCCCGCGAGAGAAGCCTGTATTACCGGGCGGCCGCGGGAGAAGTAATCCCGGAGATGAGGATTAAGCACCAGCGCGGAAAAACAGGATCCGCGAAAAGCACCGTAGAGCGGAAGAAAAGGGAAGCGGAATAATAAAGCTGCGCAAATCAAAAAAGCGGCTCCCGGATGAGATTTGTGTCGCCTTTTTTTCGATGCCGTGTTAATGTAATAATGTATAAAAGCTATAAGAACAGACAGATAAGCGAGGAAAACGATGGGGAAATTATTGTGGGAAGCATCCAAGGGTAAAAAATGCCGGTCTGTGATGCGCAAATTCATAAACTATGTCAACGCCAGAGAGGGCCAGTCTATTAAGAGTTATGACCAGCTGCATGCCTGGTCTGTGGCCGAACCCCTGTTTTTCTGGAATGATGTCTGGGATTATTTCGGCATTATCGGGGCAAAGCCGGTGAACTGCGCGTTCAAGTCCCGGCTGTATTTCAAGAACAGCGTGTGGTTCCCGGGAGCGAAGATCAATTACGCCGAAAATATGCTGAAGCATATGTACGGCGAGGACGAAGGCATGGTATTCCGCGGGGAAAACCAGGTCCGGAGAAGCCTTTCCCGGGATGATGTCCGTCATGAAGTGGCGAAAATGGCGAAAGCCCTGCAGGCGGCCGGGGTTAAAAAAGGCATGGTGGTAGCCGGGTATCTGCCGAATCTGCCGGAGACCGTTATTGCCATGCTTGCCAGCGCGGCCATCGGCGCGATCTGGTGTTCCTGCGCAACGGATATCGGGCCGGGCGCCGCTGTTGACCGGATCGGCCAGACCGGGCCTGTGGTCCTGATCACCGCGGATGGATACTATTATAAAGGAAAGGTGTTCGACGTATTAAAAAATGCGAAGACCATTGCGGATGGCGTTCCCTCTATTCAGAAAATCGTTGTGGTTCATTACGCCGGCAACGGCCTGGAAGGGGACGACATCGATGACCGATGGACGATGTGGGAAGATATGACAGAAGGATATGACGGGGAGACCTTCCGGTTTGAACGCTATCCTTACGAACAGCCGCTGGTGATTATGTTTTCATCCGGGACCACCGGAAAGCCGAAATGCATGGTTCAGTCCGCCATGGGACTGCTGCTGAACCAGTTAAAAGAGCTGGGGCTTCACAGCGATATGGCTCTTGCCGACAGCCTGTTGTATATTACAACCTGCAGCTGGATGATGTGGAACTGGCAGGCGGCTTCCATCGGGCTTGGGGTCCGTCTGGTGCTGTTCGACGGCAACCCGTCCTGGCCGGATCACAGGACGATCTGGAAGATTATCGAAGAGGAGAAAGTGACGATTTTCGGACTTTCCGCCAGTTACATTCATGGCCTGCACAGAGACGGCTTCGTCCCGAAAGACGAAGTGGACCTGACCTGCCTCCGGGAGGTATCCCAGACGGGTTCGGCCCTTTCCGAGCAGGGATTCTATTATATCTACGATAAAATCAAGAAGGATCTGTTTTTCAATTCCATTGCCGGCGGAACCGACATTAACGGCTGTTTTGCCATTGCCAATCCTTTAAAGCCGGTTTATTCCGGCGAGCTGCAGGGCCCGGGCCTGGGAATGGATATCGACTGCTTTGACGCGGAAGGCAACTCCATACGGGACCGGGAAGGAGAGCTGGTCTGCAAGATCCCCGCTCCGTCCATGCCGCTGTATTTTTGGAATGATGAAGGCGGGAAACGGTACCATAATGCCTATTTCGCAGTATTTCCGGGCATCTGGATGCACGGCGATTATGTGACGATTTCCTCCAAAACCGGAGGGGTCACTTACAACGGCCGTTCGGATTCCGTCCTGAAGCCCTCCGGCGTCCGGATCGGTACGGCGGAAATCTATAACATTGTGGAAAACCTGGAAGAAGTCCGTGAAAGCCTGGCCATCGGTCAGGATTTCGAAGGAGACCAGCGGGTGCTGCTTTTTGTGCAGTGCAAAGACGGCTATACACTGGATGAAACGCTTCAGAAAAAGATTAAAACCCTGCTTCGGAGCAAAGCTTCGCCCCGTCATGTGCCTTCGCTGATGTACCAGGTTTCGGATGTTCCGCATACACATAACGGCAAAAAGGTGGAGAGCGCCGTAACGAATATCATGAACGGAAGGGACGTGACAAACCGGGACGCCCTGGCCAATCCGGAATCGCTGAAAGAATATATATCGATCCGGGAAAGTCAGGATTAAAAGTCCGAAAAGACCGGTATCGGTCCTTTCGCCGGTTCATCCGTAACAGAAGATTATTGTCACACCGCTCATCCCATTCAGGTTAAAAAGAAACGCTTTCCCGCAGCTGCGCCGGCAGCGGCAGGAAGGCGTTCCTTTTTCGGGTTCTGCGGGTTCTTAACGAACCTCAACCAGTTCAATTTTGAAGTTCAGTTCTTTGCCCGCCATTTCGTGGTTGGCGTCAAAAGTGATATCCGTATCGGTTTTATCCACGACGGTGACCGGCACCTGGCGGCGATGGGCATCGTACAGGATAATACGCTGTCCGACGGACAGTTCTTCCGCGTGGTTCAGCTGGGCGAGCGGCAGTTTGATGATGGCATTGGGATCGAAGGGGCCGTAGGCTTCTTCCGGCATCAGGTGGATGTTCTTTGTCTCTCCGGGGTTCATATCCGCCACGGCAGCGTCAAATCCGCGGATCATCATGCCGGAGCCGCAGGTGAATTCCAGAGGTTCGCCCCGGTCGTAGGAGGAATCAAACTGGGTACCGTCATCAAAGGTTCCCTGATAGTGGACCCGGCAGGTCTTTCCCACATTTTTGCCGGTGATGGCCGGAGCGGAGCATCCGCCGCATCCGCCGGACGCCGATCCGCAGCTGCCGGAGTGAGGGCATCCGCCTTCTTCGTCATGATGATGGCTGCAGGGGGTGTTGTCGGCAACCAGTTCGCCGCGAAGGTAAGCACGCACGGCATCGTCCGCGCTGCCGGAGACTCCGCCGCAGACGGAAATGCCGTATTCCGCCAGCGCGTTCAGCGCGCCTCCGCCGATGCCTCCGCAGATCAGGACGTCCACGCCCTGGGCTCCGAGCATACCGGCCAGAGCGGCATGGCCGCCTTCATCCGGAGAAATCACTTTGGAGCCGCAGATCTCCTGATCGGCGACGTCGTAGATTTTGAAAAACTGGGAATGACCGAAATGCTGAAATACGGTATCGTTATCGTAAGGGACTGCAATTTTCATTTATATACTATCCTTTCGTATGAAAATGTTATCTGCATCAGAATAGCACAGATACGGAGAAAAGGGAAAGAGTTTGTTCAGTTTTCATGTTATAATTGAAAAAAACGGGAGAAGAAAGACGGCTGTATGCCGCTTCAGGCACAAATGAAAACCGAAAAACTATTTTATGAAAACGCCTTTATCCGGTCCTGCGCCGCGGCGGTGACCGGCTGCTGCCGCGTGAACGATCATTACGGGATTGTCCTGGACCGGACCTGCTTTTATCCCGAGGGCGGCGGACAGCCCGGCGATACGGGCCGGCTGGATCAGACTGCCGTGTTTGATACTCAGGAGAAAGACGGGGTGATCCTGCATTACACCCGGGAGCCGCTGGAACCGGGAGTTTCGGTCACAGCTGAAATTGACTGGAACCGCCGGTTCGACTATATGCAGCAGCATTCCGGCGAGCATATGATCTCCGGCCTGGTGCATCAGCGTTTCGGTTATGATAATGTGGGCTTTCACATGGGCGCCGAACGGACAACCATTGATTTTTCCGGAGAGCTGACGCTGGAAGAACTGCGGGAGATCGGGGAGGACGTGAACCGGAAAATCTGGCAGAATGAACCCGTCCGGATCTGGTTCCCGGAGCCGGGAGAGCTGGAAAAACTGTCCTACCGAAGCAAAAAGGAGCTGACCGGCGACGTCCGGATCGTGGAATTTCCGGGGGCGGACCGCTGCGCATGCTGCGGAACACACGTGGAGCGGACCGGGGAGATCGGCCTGGTGCTGATCCAGAGCGCGGAGCGTTTTCACGGCGGCAGCCGGGTCGAAATCCTCTGCGGCGAACGGGCGGCCCGGTATCTGGGAGCCGTTCATGAACAGAACCGTCAGATATCGCGCCTTCTTTCGGCGGAACCTCTTGCCACGGCAAAAGCGGCG
>CADBNG010000363.1 GCA_902795985.1 uncultured Lachnospiraceae bacterium | reverse complement strand
AATGAAAAGTAACCGTATATGAATCCTACAGAAAAATCCATGCCGATCGGGGTGTTTGATTCCGGTGTCGGAGGCCTTACGGTCGTACGCGAGATCGCAAGAAATCTTCCGAATGAGGAGCTGATCTATTTCGGTGATACCGCCCGTGTCCCGTACGGCAATAAATCCAGAGAAACGGTCCTGCGCTATTCGCGCCAGATCACCCGTTTCCTGTTGAAACAGAATGTAAAAGCGATCGTCGTCGCCTGCAATACGGCCAGCGCCCTCGCCCTTTCGGAACTGGAACAGGAATGCGAAGTCCCGATCATCGGCGTGGTAAGGCCCGGCGCCAACGCGGCGGTAAAGGCGACAAAGAATAAAAGGATCGGCGTGATCGCGACCGACAGCACGATCAACAGCTGTCTTTATCAGGAGTATATCAAAACGGCGGATCCGGAGATCGAAGTGTTCGGAAAAGCCTGCCCGCTTTTCGTCCCGCTGGTCGAAGAGGGCTGGACAAAAGACGAGATCACGCTGGAAATTGCCAAGCGGTATCTGAAAGACCTTCGGGAACAGGATATCGACACCCTGATCATGGGGTGTACGCATTATCCGCTTCTCCGCCCGCTCCTTCGGGAGTATCTCGGAGAGAAGATCACGCTGGTCAATCCCGCTTACGAAACGGCGGGAACGCTGAAGAGCCTTCTTTGCGAACTCGGACTGGAAAACGGGGACGAAAGCCCCAAACAGTATCGGATGTACGTCAGCGATTCGGCAGAGTCATTCCGGAAGTTTGCGGAGGCCATTCTGCCGGAGAAGATCGCCGATGTGACACAGACAGCGATAGAGGAGTACTGAACACGCCTATGGAAAAAGACGTTATCATCCATATCAACGGAATGCAGTACACCGGCGGCGAGGAGCCTGAACCGATCGAAGTCATCACGCCGGGACAGTACTATTTTAAGAACGGAAATCATTACCTGATGTTCGAGGATATCACGGACAATCCGGAAGAGAAGACGAGCAGCATCATGAAATTCCGTCCGTCGTATCTGGAGATCAAGAAAAACGGGTATGTGGATACCAAAATGGTGTTCGAGGAAAATAAAAAGACCCTTTCCCTTTATCAGACGCCGTTCGGGATCATGAATGTTTCGGTCTCCGCCACGTCGATCCGGCTGAAAGAGGAAAAGGAATCCATTGAGCTGACCGCGGATTACGCGCTGGATATCAACAACAGCTATATGGCCGACTGCACCATTACCCTGCTTGCGAAGTCGAGGAAAGAAGGACTGAACCTGGAATCCTGAAAACGGATTTTCGATCAGGAACGATCCGGCCTGTTTGTCAGCATCTCTTCGATGACTGACTGCATATAGGCGCCGATCGTTTTCTTTTCCTCTGGAGAAAGATCGGAAAGATAAATGGGGGTTCCGTATTGAATGCAGACGTCTGCTTTCCGGACCCACGGCATATGCGCCTCCCAGACATCGGCAGTGCCTGATATGGCCACCGGTACGACGGGAGCGCCGCTTTTTTCGGCCGGTTTGAAGCTTCCGTTGTGGAACTCATTTAAGGGAACAAGCTTTCCGGTCTTGTTGCGCGTCCCTTCCGGGAAGATGAAAACGGAGGTGCCTTCCTTCAGGTAATTGACGGCATCCAGGATCATTTTCAGTGACTGCTTGATGTTGCTGCGGTTGAAGAACAGGCACTTCATGAGTTTTCCCCAGACGGAAAAAAGCGGGATCTTTAAGATATCATCCTTTGCCACATAGGATGTGGGAAGAACGCAGAGCGGATAGGTATAGATGATATCGAAATAGCTGTTATGATTGCCGATATAAAGGACCGGACGGTCTTTCGGGACATTTTCCAGTCCGATGACGGTAAGCCTGGTCCCGGCCAGGAAACGAAAGACGCCGAAGAGCCAGGAAAGACAGGCGTGGACCGCGCGTTCGGCTTTGTCCGGATCCTTCCGGCCGATCAGGTAAAAGACCAGAAGAGCCGGGAGCATGCAGATGATATATACGATTAAAACGATAATGATCAGAATGGAACGCATGAGATCACTCCGGTTCGGAACGAATAATCTTTGTGATGCATGCAGATTGTACCATAATAAGGAATCAGATTCAAATGGAAAGAAAAGCGCACGCCAAGATCAATTTAAGCCTTGATGTGATCGGGAAACGGGAAGACGGATACCATGAGCTGGATATGGTCTTTCTGGAGATCTCGCTTCATGATATCGTTCGGATCGAGCACAGTACGGAGCCGGGGATCTTTCTTGCCTGCGGGGATCCCTCTCTGGAAAATGAGAAGAATCTGGCTTATCGCGCGGCGCAGATGATGTTTGATCGGTATTGTGAAGGGGCAGAGGAGCAGAAGGCCGGAGTTCTGCAAGAGATAAAGAATGCCAAAGAGAGTGCCGTGAAAAACAGCATGACCTCAGACAAAGATCCGCAGGGGGTGAAGATCTCCATCAGAAAGAACATCCCAATGCAGGCCGGCCTGGGCGGCGGCAGCACGGATGCGGCAGCGGTCCTCGTCGGGATGAACGAGCTGTTCGGCTTCGGCGCATCTGCGGAAGAACTGCGCGCGCTCGGGAAACAGCTCGGCGCAGACGTGCCGTTCTTCATTACCGGTGGGTGTGCCCGCGCCGGCGGGATCGGGGAAAAACTGGAAGCGATCGGATCGCTGCCGCCGTTTTCCCTGCTGCTCGTAAAACCGGAAGAGGGGATCAGTACGGCCTACGCTTACGGGAATTTAAAATACGGAGCGGAAGCTTTTCATCCGGATATCGAAGGCCTGGTGCAGGCCCTGAAAGAAAAAGATCTGAAAAAAGCCGCTTCCCTGCTCGGCAATTCGCTGGAAGCGGCGGTCACGGACCGGTATCCGGTCATTTCTTCGTTAAAGGAAAGTCTGATGCAGTGCGGCGCGCTCGGAAGCCTTATGACCGGCAGCGGCTCGGCCGTGTTCGGCCTGTTCGAAAAGGAAGAACAGGCAAAGCAGGCGTCAGAGCGGATGAAAGAACGCTTTCCGAAGCTGCAGACCTTTGTGTGCACGCCCTGCGTGTGAACCCCGGTCGTTTTTTCTCATCCTACGTACGAAAAACAAGAAAGATCAGATTCGTTCGTAAGATACAGGTGCGGAACGAAACCGGCCCGTTAATGACGCAGGGATTTCAGGTGCTCCTGACATTCGATCATCTGGTCGCGCAGCTCTGCAGCGGCTTCGAAATTGAGTTCCGCAGCGGCTTTCCGCATCTGTTTCTCGATCCGTTTGATGAGGTTCTCCAGTTCCTTCCGGCCCATGGACTCCGGATCTTTCTCCAGTTTTTCATTTGTGCCGGCGATCTCTTT
>CADBNG010000362.1 GCA_902795985.1 uncultured Lachnospiraceae bacterium | reverse complement strand
TGTCGATACTGGTTTGATGAACTGGAATTCCGGGGAGTTGTGGCGGAACTGATGGGTTCCCCGCTGACAAAACGGTGGCAGCCGTCAGCGAAGATCGTGGCGGCCGGCGAAGTCCGTCCGACGGACGTGGCCCCGGTGATCGCCCCGGATAAAAACGGAAACCGGGCTGTTTTTCCGATGAAGTGGGGCTTCGGCGGAAAATCCCTGCTGATCAATGCCCGTTCGGAGACGGCGGCGGTAAAACCGATGTTCCGGGACGCCTGGGCACGGAACCGCTGTATTATCCCCGCGTCCTGGTATTTTGAATGGGAGCACCGCACCGGAAACGACGGGAAGAAACTCACCGGAGATAAGTACCGGATCCGGCCGGAGGGCAGCGGGAAGACCTGGCTCTGCGGATTATACCGCATCGAAGCCGGTTTCCCGGTCTTCGTGGTGCTCACCCGGGAACCGGGAGAAAGCATCCGCTTTATTCACAACCGGATGCCGCTGATCCTTCCGGAGGACCGGATCGACGAATGGATCCGGCCGGATGCCGACCCGGAGGCGCTGGCGAAAGAAGCGCTGACCGGGATGGAGTTTGAGAAAGCCGCGGGATGATCCGAAAGGGGGGGCGAAGGGGACAGTCCCCTTCGCCCCCTCTCGGATCACCGGCCCGAAAGGGACGGAGCAGGGGCCGGAAGGGACTGTCCCCTTCGGGACAGAATCTTGACCGGGAAAATACTTTGTGTTATTTTTAAGAACGGTATCAGGGAGTAGCTGACGCAAACTGCGTAACTTATTTCGTCAGTACGGGATTGGAAGATCCCCGGAATTTGTTCGAGGCAGCGAGACTTTTACCACAGCTTTGGTTGTGGTAAAAGTCTTTTTTTATCCGGCGCTATACCGAACGGTGTTACCCGCAGAATGATGGTGGAAAATGATGAAGATATTTGCTCTGATCCTTTTTGTTTTAATGTATGTCCTTATGATCGCGAAGCCCCGGTTCCGGCCTTTGTACGCGCTGTCCGTGGCGGCGGTCTTTCTGATTTCAGGGATATTGCCTCCGGCGCAGCTGGCGTCCGTTATCAACTGGAATGTTTTAATGATGATAGCGGGAACCATGATCATCGTTTACTACTTCATCGAATCCCGTATGCCGAACCTTTTAGCGGATATCCTTCTGGGAAAATCCGGAAACGTCATGTGGGTAACCATACTGATGTCCCTGTTTTCCGGCGTGATCTCGGCCTTTATTGATAATGTAGCGACGGTGCTGATGGTAGCGCCTGTGGGAATGGCGGTCTGCAGGAGACTGAAAATGAATCCGGTGGGAATGATCCTTTCCATAGCGGTTTCGTCGAACCTGCAGGGCGCGGCGACGCTGGTAGGGGACACGACCTCCATTATGCTGGGCGACTACGCGAACATGAATTTCATGAACTTTTTCTGGATGAACGGGCGGCCGGGAATCTTTTTCGCGGTAGAGCTTGGAGCGCTTGCCACCATTCCTGTCATGATGTTCCTGTTCCGGAAAGACAGAACCCCTGTTTCATCAACGGACCGGACGGCGGTCAGCAATTATATACCGACCGTAATGCTGGTTCTGATGGTTGCGGCGCTGATTGCGGCCTCCTTTATTCCGGATACTCCCGCGACGATCAACGGCATGATCTGCTGCTCGCTGGCCGTCGTCACCATTCTGGTGGATTTCATCCGCAGGAGAAAAGCGGACGGCGCAGTTGCGGCGCTCCGGAACATGGACTTTGAAACGCTGGGCCTCCTGCTCGGACTGTTTATCGTGATCGGCGGCCTGACCAACGTCGGAATTATTGATGACTTTGCGAAGCTGATCGTAAAGTTTGGCGGGAACAGCATTTTCCTGTTATTTACCATTGTGGTCTGGGGATCGGTCCTGATTTCCGCATTTGTGGATAATATTCCTTACGTGGCCACAATGCTGCCTGTCCTGACGGCGGTAACCGCCTCACTGGGGATGGAACCGTATCTTCTGTATTTCGGCCTGCTTACCGGCGCGACATTAGGCGGCAACATTACACCGGTCGGGGCATCCGCAAACATTACGGCGGTCGGGATATTAAGAAAAGAAGGATATCAGGTATCTTTCCGGGAATTCATGCGGATCGGCATTCCCTATACACTGACCGCGGTTATAGTGGGTTATCTTTATTTATGGCTTGTCTGGAGATAGAAACCGGCGGCAGAAGATCCCGGAAAAGGATCCGCTTGCCGGCGGAAAAGCGAATAGTGATCCGGAAGCCGGCTGCAGGCCGGAGACTTTCGGAGGATCGGATCATGGAAAAGGCAGGTGAAGGGATAAGAAAACAGTTGTCCGGCCGGAAAAGAAAAATTGTCAGTTGTAACAGAATCAGGGAAAAGCTATAATTTTTCCTAAGAGGTTACCGCCGGGATGAAAATGCCCTGGAGAGGGAAAGGCTCCCGGCGTTTTCGGTACCGTCAAATAGAAAATCGGCGGAACGGGCCTGCCCGTAATGCCGTAAGAACCAGCAAGACCCGGAATATTGTTTGCCGGAAGTGTCGGCCACTGAAAGGAGAGATTATGAGCGTTTTGAAATTCCCGCATTTGTTTGAACCGCTGATCATTGGAAAAACGGTCTTCCGAAACCGGATCTTTGCCTCTCCGCAGGGATCTTCTTATCTGGACGTGGACCAGTTCCCCACACCGGAAGTGACGGTTTATTATGAGCGTAAAGCTATCGGCGGCTCAGCCACGACCTGCATGGGCGTGCGCAGCGTAGATCCGATTTCCGGCCAGAACTATGGGGACAACCGGATTGATCTGACGAACCACCGGGGTTATTCCTGGTTCAAGTATTATACCAACGCTATCAGCCGCCACGGGGCGGTTCCTTCCATCGAGCTGGAGCACAGCGGCGCGTTTTCGCACAAGTCCGCCGATGAGGGCCATCCGATCTACGGACCGGTAGAGGGAGATTACGCCGGCTACCATGTCCTCCCCATGAGTGAAGAAAAGATCGCCGAGACGATCAACGCCTATATTGAATGCGCGAAGTGGGCCAGACACTGCGGCTTCGGCATGGTTACCATCCACGCCGGCCACGGCTGGCTGCTGCATGAGTTCCTTTCCCCGCTGTTCAATACCCGTACGGACCAGTGGGGCGGCAGCATCGAGAACCGCGCGCGCTTTGCCCGCGAGATCTGCAAAGGCATCCATGAGCAGGTGCCCGGCATGGTGGTCGAAATGCGTATTTCCGGCACGGACTGCTCGAAGGACGGATATGACATCGATACCGGCATCGAGATCGCGAAATCGCTGGACGGCTATCCCGATATCATCCACGTTTCCGTGGGACACGTGATGTTCGACGAGACGGTGCTGACCGTCACGACCCCGAGCATGTTCCTGGAAGACGGCGTGAACGTCAAATACGCGGCTGCGGTCAAGCCGCACATCAAATACAGTAAAGTCGGTACGGTCGGCGCGCTTTCCGATCCGGCCCTGATGGAAGATATTATCGCGAGCGGGAAGGCGGATATCGTGAATATCGCCCGCGGACTCGTCGCGGATCCGGACCTGCCGCTGAAGGCGCGGACCGGAAATGATCATGACATCAACAAATGCCTCCGCTGCAGCTACTGCTTCTCGAAGGTCATGGAGTCGGGCCAGTTCTGCTGCTCGATCAATCCGGAGATCGGCCGGGAACGTGAATACACGACCGAGCCGCTGAAGGTGACGAAGCCGAAGAACCTGCTGGTCATCGGCGGAGGAATCGCGGGCATGCAGGCGGCACTGACGGCCGCGAAGCGCGGACATACAGTGACCATTGCGGAAAAGAGCGACCGCCTGGGCGGTGTACTGCTTTGTGAAGAGAAGGTACCGTTCAAGATCCACCTTCATGAATATATTCAGAACCAGGCCCGCAGAGTGGGTGAGGCCGGTATTAAAGTGCTTCTGAACACCGAACTGACCCCGGAACAGGCCGAAGAAATGAAGTTTGATGCCATCATCGCGGCGATCGGTTCCGATCCGGTCGTCCCGCCGATCCCCGGTGTGGACGGAAAGAACGTTGTTTCCGCGATCCATGCTTATACCCATGCGGAGGAGCTGACCGGCAGGACCGTGATCCTGGGCGGCGGCCTCGTAGGCCTCGAGCTGGGCATTTACATGAAGAATATGGGCAAGGACGTCGTAGTAGTCGAAATGCTGGAGAAGCTGAACTGCGGCGACAATATGGTCCATGAGCTTGGCGTATACGCGGAGCTCGAGCGGAACGGTCTGGAGACCCATACGTCCACAAAGGCGATGAAGATCGATGAAAACGGCGTGACCTGTCAGGGGCCGGAAGGCGAAGTCTTCTTCCCGGCGGATCATGTGGTCATTGCCGCGGGCATGAAGGCCCGTCAGAAGGAAGCGGCGGCGTTTGCGCAGGCAGCCCCGTTGTTCTTCCAGATCGGCGACTGCCTGTCCGCGAAGAATATTTACGAAGCGAACCGTCTCGGCTTCAATGTCGCGATGGATCTCGGTACGCGCTGGTAAAGGCCCGGAAGGAGTGCTTTACCGGACGCGGACGGAACAGAAAATAATAATGGCGCGAACTATTCGGCCGGCAAAAGACTTTAAAAAAGGAG
Source organism: uncultured Lachnospiraceae bacterium (assembly GCA_902795985.1). The sequence continues at coordinate 1,934 of CADBNG010000362.1, read as the reverse complement.
TGATGAAATGGGCGTTCTTAAATTCCCGCACCTCTTTGAACCGCTGATCGTCCGGAATACCGTTTTCAAGAACCGCATCTTCGCCTCGGCGCAGGGGTCCTCTTATCTGGACGTGGATCAGTATCCGACGGCGGAGCTCACGGTCTATTATGAACGGAAGGCCATCGGCGGCGCGGCGGCCACCTGCATGGGCACGCGCAACATAGATCCGGTTTCCGGCCTGAGTTACGGGGATCTCCCTGTGAATCTGAATAACCACCGCGGCTATTCCTGGTTCAAGTATTATACGAATGCCATCAGCCGGCATGGCTGTGTTCCCTCCGTCGAGCTGCTTCACAGCGGTGTGTTCGCGGACAAGTCCGCCGATGAGGGACACCAGATCTACGGGCCGGTTGAAGCCAATTTCCGCGGAAACCATGCTCTGCCCATGACCGACGAGCAGATCGTGGAAACGATCCACTCGTTTATCGAGCATGCGAAATGGGCAAAGATCTGCGGGTTCGGCATGGTGACCCTTCATGCGGGCCACGGCTGGCTGCTGCACGAGTTCCTTTCTCCGACGTTCAACACCCGTACGGACCGCTGGGGCGGCAGCACGGAGAACCGCGCGCGCATCGTCCGGGAGATCTGCAACGGCATCCATGAGCAGGCACGCGGCCTGGTGGTCGAAGTGAGGATCTCGGGATCGGAATGCGCGGAGGGCGGTTACACGGTCGACGACGGCATTGAGATCGCGAAATCGCTGGACGGCTATGCCGATATCATCCACGTTTCCGTGGGAAGCGCGATCGCCGGCACGGTGATGACGATCACGCATCCGAGCATGTTCCTGGAAGACGGCGTGAACGTAAAATACGCGGCAGCGATCAAGCCGCACATCAAATACAGTAAAGTCGGTACGGTCGGCGCGCTTTCCGACCCGGCCATGCTCGAGGAGATCATCGCGAGCGGGAAGGCGGATATCGTGAACCTTGCGCGCGGACTTTGCGCGGATCCGGACATGCCGCTGAAGGCCCAGACCGGAAGGGACGAGGAGGTCAACCGCTGCCTGCGCTGCAGCTACTGCTTCTCCCGGCTCATGCAGACGGGACAGTACTGCTGCTCGATCAATCCCGAGATCGGACGCGAGCGTGAGTACACCGTTGAGCCGTTGAAGGTGACGAAACCGAAAAATGTGCTGGTCATCGGCGGCGGTATCGCGGGCATGCAGGCGGCCATAACGGCAGCGAAACGCGGACATACTGTCACCCTGGCCGAGAAGAGCGGCCGCCTCGGCGGTGTTCTGCTCTGTGAAGAAAAGGTGCCGTTCAAGATTCATCTTCATCAGTATATTCAGAATCAGATCCGCCGCGTGGAAGAGGCCGGTGTGAAAGTGCTTCTGAATACGGCGATGACGCCGGAGCAGGCGGAAGAGATGAAGTTTGACGCGGTCATCGCGGCGATCGGTTCCGACCCGGCGATCCCGCCGATCCCCGGCGTAGACGGGAAGAACGTCCTTGGCGCGGTGGAAGCCTATACCCGCGGCGATGAACTGACCGGAAAGACCGTGATTCTGGGCGGCGGCCTCGTAGGCCTCGAGCTGGGCATCTATCTGAAGAACATGGATAAGGACGTCGTGGTCGTCGAGATGCTGGATAAACTGAACTGCGGCGACAATTCCGTCCACGAAGTCGGCGTGCTCGCGGAGATCGAACGGAACGGCCTGGAGACGCACACGTCCACGAGGGCCGTGAAGATCGACGAGAATGGCGTGACCTGCGAAGGGCCGGACGGCGAAGTGTTCTTCCCGGCAGACCAGGTGGTTATCGCGGCAGGCCTGAAGGGACGCCAGAAAGAGGCGGCAGCCTTCGCGCAGGCGGCCCCGCTGTTCTATCAGATCGGCGACTGCCTGACCGCCACGAATATTTACGAGGCCAACCGCCTCGGCTTCAACG
>CADBNG010000361.1 GCA_902795985.1 uncultured Lachnospiraceae bacterium | reverse complement strand
TGATCAGCAACAATGACAAGACCGGTTATGAGATCATGACGGTATTCAGAGATTCCCTGAATCATTTCTGGAATGCGCAGACCAGCCAGATTTACCGGGAACTGCAGACCATGGAAAAAGCCGGCTGGATCACGCAGACGCATGTGCCGCAGGCCGGCAAACCCGATAAAAATGTCTTTTCCATTACGCCGGCCGGTCACGACGAGCTGCTGCGCTGGCTGCGGGATCACAACTATCCCATGAATTACAAAAACCCCTTCCTGCTGAAGACGTTTTTCATGGGAGAACTTCCCGTAGAGGAAAACATCGCCTTCTTCCGGGCTTTCCGGGACGTTTCTGTTTTTCCCGACGACGGGAGGCAGGTGTCCGCCGATGCCGAGATGTATCAGCAGGCGGTCAATCATCCCGAGAAAGCAATTTACTGGAAGCTGACCATCGAGTTCGGCCGGATGTATGAAAAAATGCAGCGCGAATGGTGCGAGTACTGCATCCGCGAGCTGGAAGGCTTCCGGCAGATGATGGCCGGACAGAGCCGAAACGCCCCGCTGTCTGCCGGCAAAAAGATGATGGCCGGACAGAGCCAAAACGATATGCTGTCTGCTGACGGAAAGGAGGAATGAACATGAAGGTCATTATTCACGACCTGGGTCGAGAGTATGATGAGATGATCGGATCTAAATGCGGCCGCGCCGTCGCCGCGGACGGGAAGTATGCTGCCTGCCAGGGGTGCTTCGGGTGCTGGACCAGACATCCGGCGGAGTGCAAAATGAAAGACCGGCTGCAGCAGATCTGCCGGATTGTCGGTCAGGCCGACGAACTGGTGATCGTGACGAAAAACCTGTACGGCGGATACAGCGCAGACGTCAAAAACGTGCTGGACCGTTCGATCGGGACCTCTACCCCGTTCAGTACCTACCGCGGCGGACAGATGCACCATACACTGCGCTACGGAAAGCATGATCTCTGGAAAGTGATTGTATACGGGGAGATTACAGAGGCGGAGAAAGATACCTTCCGCTATCTGGCACAGCGGAATGCGGTTAATGACGGCTATCAGCGGTCCGAGGTGGTATTTCTGGAAGATCCTGCAGGATTGGAGGAGCAGCTATGAAAACAGTATTGATCAACTGCAGTCCGAAGAAACGTTTCTGTGCTTCGGCCTATTTCCTTTTTCTGCAGAGGCTGTTCGTACGAGGGGAAAAAGTGACGGAAACACTGCGCACTCCCGCGGATCATGACCGCATCCTGGAGCAGCTCAGAGATGCGCAGGCAGTCGTGTTCGGCCTGCCGCTCTATGTAGACGGCGTACCGTCCCATGTGCTCCGGTTTCTGGAGAAAATGGAGGCTTTCTGCAGAGAAAACGAGCTGCATCTGCGTATTTACTGCGTCGCCAACAACGGGTTTATCGAAGGAAAACAGAATGAGCCCCTGATGCAGATATTTGAGCATTTCTGCACGCGCGCGGGACTTTTCTGGGGCGGCGGCGTCGGGATCGGCGGCGGTGTCATGCTGAACGTGACCAGGATCCTGTTTGTGGTGCAAATCGGCCTGCTGGCACTGAATACCGTTCTCAGCGCAGTCAATACCGGCAGTTTCTTCCCGAAGGACGCCTGGATCAGTTTCGGGGAAAATGCGGCGCTTCTTGTGTTTTTCAACCTGGGCGTGCTCTGCTTTCTGGCACGCATGGGGCATTGCATCGGGAAAGGTGCTTTCAGCGGAAAGAAGTATACCCGCATCCTGATTCCTTCGTTTGTGTTCATCATTTTCGCGGATATCTTCTTTATCATTATTTCGCTGTTTGAGGGCGGCCTGTTCCGGGGCTGGCTGGCCCGAAAGGCATACGACGGCGGTAATCCGGCACAGCGCTGACGTCCGCACAGTGAAGGAAGGGGAGCAGGAGAGCCGGCAGTCTGCAGGCATCGATGGACATGGTCTTCCGTGTATTGAAAAGCATTGCGGTGCCGCTGGGGCTTGGCTTTGTAATCTGTGATGTGTTCGTAACGATCGCATGGATCGGATTCGTCATCGTACCTGAGTTCTTTTTCAGCCTGACACAGAAGAGCTTTGGCCCCAAAGCGGGATTCTGCGATGCCAGCTGTTATATGCTGTTTATTCCCGCTTGTTCAACCAATATTTCTTGCTATTTACCGGGTTTCGCTCTACACTAAAAGCAGTAGAAGAGCGATCTGTTTTCCTGCCAGAACCAGCCTTTCGGGAGCAGTTTCCCGGAAGGCTTGTTTTTATCGGGCGCAGGGGAGAAATATAAAAATGACGTATTCAATCATCGGAATACTTGCCGCGATCATTCTTCTGATCACCAACCGGGATGTGCTGTGGAGCAGGGAGGAAAAGAAGTTCACCCTGACACAGCGCAGCTACCGGTATTTTCTGATGGGTGTCATGGGTTATTACGTTACGGACGCGCTCTGGGGTATTCTGGAGTCATACCGCCTGACTGCTGTCCTCTATGCCGATACAGCGGTCCATTTTGCCGCCATGGCGGCCGCAGTCCTGCTTTGGACGCAGTATGTCATTTCTTATCTGGAAGGTGAAAGTGTTTTTGAAAAGCTGCTGTATCACACAGGGCGGTTCTTTTTCACCTTTGAGATTATCGTAATCGTTGTGAATTTCTTCCGGCCGATTCTCTTCTGGTTTGACGGCAGCGGCGCATATCACGCGGGCATTGCCCGGTACGCAACGCTTGCCATCCAGATCCTGATGTTTCTGCTGACATCCGTTTATACACTGTATATTACCGCGAAAGCGGAAGGCAAGGCAAAACGGCGTCACCGCACAGTCGGGCTGTTCGGCATTGCCATGATGGTGCTGATCGCAGTCCAGGTGTTTTATCCGCTGCTGCCGTTTTATGCGATCGGATACATGCTGGGCACCAGCCTTCTGCACAGCTTCGTCATGGAGGACGAGAAGGAGGAATACCGCAGAGAACTGGAAAAAGCCCTTGAGCGGGAACAGATGCAGAAACAGGAACTGGCGGAAAGCCGTGAAGCCCTGAAGGATGCGCTGAAATCGGCGGAAAATGCCAACAAGGCGAAAACCGCATTCCTTTCCAACATGAGCCATGAAATCCGCACTCCCATGAATGCCATCATCGGGCTGAACAATATTGCCCTGAACGATGCCACAGTGAGTGAGCCAGTCAAGGAATATCTGGAAAAGATCAATGATTCCGCCCATCATCTGCTGGGAATTATCAATGACATTCTGGATATGAGCCGTATCGAATCCGGCCGCATGACTATAAAGAAAGAGGAGTTTTCATTCTCCAAGACACTGGAGCAGGTCAATACCATGATCAGCGGGCAGTGCAGTGAAAAGGGGATTCTCTATGACTGCCGGATCAAAGGACAGATTGACGATTATTACGTCGGCGACAGCATGAAACTGAAACAGATTATGCTGAATGTGCTCGGCAACGCTGTCAAATTCACGCCGGAAGGCGGCAGGATCCGTTTCCTCATAGAAGAAGGTCCGAGATTTGACGGAAAGGCAGTGCTGAAGTTCGTATTCAGCGACACCGGCATCGGGATGAGCAAAGAGTACCTGCCGCATATCTTCGAAGCGTTCAGTCAGGAGGATTCCTCATCCACCAACAGATACGGCAGCACCGGCCTCGGCATGCCGATCACCAGGAGCATTGTGGAGCTGATGAACGGCCATATTGACGTGGAGAGTGAAAAGGGGAAGGGGACAACCTTTACGGTCACGGTCACGCTTGGAGAATCCGGGCGGAAGAGCCTGAAAACAGAAGAAGGCAATTTCGATCCGCAGCAGCTGAGTGTTCTGGTGATTGACGACGACCGGATTGCGCTGGAGCATGCGGAGATCGTTCTCGGGCAGGCCGGCATCAGCTGTGAGACGGCCGAATCCGGCTGGGAAGGACTGGATAAGGTCCGGATCCGCCATGGCAGGAGAGAGGATTATGATCTGATCCTGATCGACTGGCGCATGCCGGAGATGGATGGCGTGGAGACAACACGGCGCATCCGCGCCATCGTCGGCAATGAAACGCCGATTATTATCCTGACCTCCTTTAACTGGGATGATATCGCGGACGAAGCCCGGGAAGCGGGAG
>CADBNG010000360.1 GCA_902795985.1 uncultured Lachnospiraceae bacterium | reverse complement strand
TAAACGCCCGGGAATACGGATCCGGGGCCGCCCTGCGCGATACAGGGAATGAAATACTTGTTGCCGCATTCATCCAGAGTCTTTCTTACAACGTTACGGATGTTTTCTTCCGTCCAGCCGTCATAGTCTATCAGCATGTTTTCAATTCCGCCCATGAAGGCGATCTGTCCGCCGTACTTCTGGATCAGTTCCGGCATATTATTGGTAGAGAAGCAGCCCTGCCATACATCGATGCCCATTTCAATCATGGCGGGCACAAAAGTGGCGGCATAGCTGTCGGAATGATGGAAGATCAGTTCCACGCCGTGGGAATGGTAATATCCGTAGATTTCCTTATAGGCGTCCACATAGAATTCCGACCACATTTCCGGGCTCATGAAAGTGCTCTTCTGGGATCCCATGTCATCATGGTGGAAGATCGCGTCCGGATGCAGGTGGGAGCAGATGCCTTCCGCAAGCTCCAGCTCGAAGTCCGTCAGATATTTGATCAGATCGTGCATTTCATCCGGATATTCGTACAGGTTCATCAGCGTATTCTGGATCTCGCCGAGGTGATGGCACTGCTCAAAGAGACCGGGAGCGACAAAGGCCGACACCAGGGATTTTTCGCGGTCCACTGCGTTATACATCTCCTCGAAAACGCCCCATTCTTCGTCGGTGAACTTCAGGGAAGGAGCATGCACGTATTCTTTCCAGTCTTCAATGTCTTTAATAACGACCTTTTCGGGCGTATGGACCGGGAACGCGCCGGGGGTGCCGAGGGGCCAGCTGTTGGTGATGCCCCAGGCATTCACTATGTTTTCCTGACCGTACTGAGGGGACGGTGATTTGGTAAAGAACGGGTGGAAGAGAAGCTGGATGGCTTCGAACTGGTTGCAGAACCGGTCCGGGTTGCCGCCTTTGATGACTTCTAACATGTTTTGTTTTGCCGTCAGCATAATGGGTACCTCCTGATTGGCATTGATCTTTTTTTCAAATCCTATTATACCATATTGCGGCGTATTGGGAACAGATATGTTTGCAGAAAAGAAAAAGCTGCAGGATGGACAAACGCCGCGCTTTCCTTTACAATTATTTCGGCAAAAACTGATCGCGGAGAAGGAGGCGAAATTTATGTTTGATCTTTCATACACCGGACTGAAACCGGGATGTCTGGCCGGCGAGGTCGCCGTCGTGACCGGAGGCACCAGCAATGTAGGAAAAGGATACGCGCAGGCGCTGGCCTGGGCAGGCGCGAAAGTGGTGTGCGTGGGCAGAAACGAAGCCCGGGGCCAGGCGGTGGCCGACACCATCAATGCGGACTGCGGCGAGGGCACAGCCATCTATGTCAAATGCGATGTGGGCGATGCCGCCGATGTGGCTGCGCTGAAAGATGCTGCCATTTCCGCTTTCGGCAAGGTGGATATCCTGCTGAACAACGCCATGGATATGTCCTTAAACGGCCCTATCCTCGGTTCTCCCATAGAAGATCTTGACAGGGCGTATGCTATTTCTGCCCGTGCCGTTATGCTGGCGGTTAATGCCTTTGTACCGGATATGGTGGAACGTCATCACGGCGCGGTATGCTATTCCACGACCCAGTTCCATTATCTTCCCGGAATGCTGGGCGGAAGTATTTACACCGCGTCCAAAGCGGCGGCAACCAGTGCGATGATGAGCGTTGCGAATGAGATCAAAGGCAGCGGCGTCAACGTTTTCTGCCTCTGTCCCGCGGGCGTCGGGGCCGTAAACCCGGCTTCACAGAAAGAGATCACAGAAGAGATGAAGAACATGCGTATGCCGGGCTTCCCCGGCATGATCCCGGGCGATGCCGCCGGAGCCGGTATGCTCTGGCTGCTGCTGCACGCGGATCAGATGCACGGCACCGGTACCATGTTGGGCGATGTCCTGCAGGCCATGCGCTATCCCTTCCCCTGCCCGGAAACGGTCGCGGACCGTCCGAAAGTCTATCTCGATGACATGCAGCTGACCCTGCTTCCCTGCTATATGGGGCACGGCTGTGTAAGCGATCCGGAATAAGAATACAGGCCTGGCCGGAATCGGCCGGATACCGGAAAATAATCCGGGGACGTTTCTTCTGCAGAAAGAGAAACGTCCCCGTTTTTTTAAAATATGCAGTCTGTCTTTTCCGTTCCGGTCCGCGTATTATACGCTCATCTCGGTACGGCGGATCAGGTCGTCCTGGGCCTCTTTGTAGACCTCGACGAAGTAAGCGGAGAAGCCCGCGATACGGACCACCAGATCCTCATAGTCCTCCGGTTTTTCCTGGGCTTCCCGAAGCATGTCCGCCGATACCACGTTGATCTGCAGTTCCATTCCGCCGCCCTTGAAGTAAGTCTCCATTACGGCGCGGAGTTTCATATCGCCCTGAGTGCCCTGCAGGGCGGTAGGATGGAACTTCATGTTGCACAGCGTGCCGTTGGCGTAATTGGCCTGGTCGAACTTCAGGATGGAGTTGATCGTCGCGAAGGGGCCGTTCTTGTCCATGCTCTGAACCGGAGAGATACCGTCCGAGAGCGGGGCTCCCATATGGCGTCCGTCCGGAGTGGCTGCGGTGAACATGCCCATGACAACATTCAGGGTTACAGGCCAGCAGCCGGCCGACCAGTGGCAGCCGCGCGGGGAAATGCCGCGGGTAATGCCTTCGGAATAGGTATCCGCAACGAATTTCAGATACTTATCCGCTTCCGGGTCGTTGTTGCCGAAGTGGCTGCAGCGGCCGACGATATACTGCCGCAGATCCTCATAGCCCTTCCAGTCGTTGATGAGGGCGTCATAAAGCTCGCGGGGCGTGGCGATTTTGTCGCGGAAGCAGACCTGGTCGATGATATTCAGGCTGTCCGCAAC
>CADBNG010000359.1 GCA_902795985.1 uncultured Lachnospiraceae bacterium | reverse complement strand
GCAGGGCTTATTTTAAATTCGTCCACTGTACAATCCAGCTTTGAGATGTGTTCGTGGAGCCATTCAAAGGGATTGGCCATGTTCATGATAAAATCGTAGACCTGGATGATCATCTTCCTGACACGGTTTTCGCCTTTCAGATCGGAATAGGAGTCCAGAAATCTCCGGAAATCAGGATCACCGGACTCAAATCTGTCTTCAAACAGCTGATCCAGGCACTTTTCTTTCAGGATGTTTCCGTAGGATTCATCGCAGATACTGAAGTGCGGGTCGATCTCTGTCAGAAAGAAATAACGCCGGATTACATCCATGGAAAACCGATGAAAGGTGCAGATTTCGGCGGAAGAAGCGTTCCGGATCTGCCGGCGGACAAATCTTTTCCGTTTCCGGATATCAGAAGTAGGAGCAGCCGAAGAAAGACGGGCTTCTTCTTTGCGGAGGGAGTCCAGGATTTTCTCCTTCATTTCGCTTGCAGCCGCGTTGGTGAATGTGACGACCAGCATTTTTTCAAGGGGGATGTTTTTTTCCGTTACCATCCGTTTGATTCGTTCTGTAAGGACGGCTGTTTTACCGGATCCTGCCGCTGCTGAGACGAGGATATCGCTTCCTTCTGCAGTGATGGCTTCTGACTGCTGGTCTGTCCATTTCATGTGAAGTTCTCCTGTAGTGCATTGTTCTTTCTGCTATGTGATATTCCTTCTGCCTGGGGGCAGGGATTCTATTTCTATTATGATCTTAACATACACCTGAAAATATTGGTATTCCAAAATATGGAGTGCCTGTGCTTTGCGTCATCCGGCTGCTTTTGATATAATATAGTGTTCACTGGAATAACACCATGACCTGGTTGATTGTACTATTTCCGGTGAATTGACAGGAACAATGATAATTTGATACCCATTACGGAGGGACTCCATGGAAAAACATACAACGATGCTTATGATTCTTGACGGGTTCGGATATACACCGGAAGTAAGGGGCAATGCTATTGCTGCCGCCCAAAAACCGAATCTCGATCAGATTTATACGAAATATCCCCATACTTTGCTGGGAGCCAGCGGTACGTCAGTCGGCCTTCCGGAAGGTCAGATGGGCAATTCCGAAGTCGGGCATCTCAATATCGGCGCAGGCAGGATTGTATACCAGGAGCTTTCACGGATTACCCGTGCGATTGAAGACAGTTCGTTTTTTGATAACAGTGTTCTTGCTGCGGCAATGAACAATGCGCGGCAGCCGGGAAAATCCCTTCATTTGATGGGGCTGCTTTCTGACGGTGGTGTTCACAGCCATATAGAACACTTGTATGCTTTGATTGATATGGCGGCATCGTCCGGCGTTGACCGGGTATTTGTCCACTGCTTCCTGGACGGCAGGGATGTTCCGCCTTCATGTGCAGAAACTTACATTAATGCGCTGGAATCACATATGAGGGAAAAAGGGAACGGCAGGATCGCGACGGTATCCGGAAGGTATTACGCAATGGACAGGGATAAACGCTGGGATCGTGTACAGAAAGCCTATGATGCACTGACTGCAGGAAAAGGGGAAACCAGTGGGACTGCAGCGGAAGCGGTGACCCTTGCATATGGGCGCGGAGAAACGGATGAATTTGTCCTTCCAACGGTGGTTCAGGGCGTTGAAGGGCAGATCAGGGACGGAGATAGTGTTATAATGTACAATTTCCGTCCGGACAGAGCGAGGGAAATTACACGTGCTTTGTGTGATCCGGCGTTTGATGGTTTTGACAGAACAATATCGCTGAAAGATCTTATGTATGTGTGCATGACGGAGTATGAAGCGGGGATGCCTGGAGTGGTTATTGCGTATCCGCCGGAGCATCCGGATAATACGATCGGCAGATATCTCTCCCGTCTGGGAAAGACACAGCTCCGTCTTGCGGAAACAGAAAAATACGCCCATGTTACGTTTTTTATGAATGGCGGTGTAGAAGCGCCGGATCCGGGGGAAGACCGTATCCTGGTGCCTTCTCCAAAAGTTGCGACTTATGACCTGCAGCCGGAGATGAGTGCGTATGAATTGCGGGATAAAGCTGTGGAAGCGTTGGAATCCCGGAAGTACGATTTGATCATCATGAATTTTGCCAATCCGGATATGGTTGGGCATACCGGGGTTTTTGACGCGGCTGTTGCGGCAATCGAGGCACTGGACGACTGTGTCGGTAAGATCTACGAAAAGGTGACAGAAACGGGAGCGTCGTTGATCATTACGGCGGATCACGGAAATGCGGATACAATGATTGATGAACAGGGGAAGCCGATTACGAAACATTCGACGAATCCCGTACCTACTGTAGTGATAACGCCGCCGTATGACGGTTCTCCGGAGATGAAACT
>CADBNG010000358.1 GCA_902795985.1 uncultured Lachnospiraceae bacterium | reverse complement strand
GCCCCGGCCAGCGCCTCCAGCTTCGCGGAAACTATTTCCTCATCCAGATACAGCCCGTGATCCGTGCTGTGGTCGAAATCGAACTGGGGATTGGGATTGCCCGCTTCATACCCGTTCTTCCGGGGCGACCAGGATTCCAGACTCCGGGACTGGATCCGGTAGATAACGCTTCCCAGACCCATTTCTTCAAACTGCCGGACGGCCGGGCGGATCATGCGCTCAAAGCCGGCGCGGTAGCGGATGTTGACCGTCTTTTTCTTCGAAAGGTCGATTCCGGCATTCTCGAAGCCCTTCCGGTAGCCCTCCGTATAGACCCGGGCCATGGACTGCGCTTCTTCCTCCGGCAGCCGGTTCAGAAACTCCGCGGTCCGGATCTCGTCTTCCGAAATGTAAAGGCCGTAACGGAAAAGATACCGCAGGTCCGAAAGATCGGACTCCATAATGATCCGGCGGGCAAAATCCAGCGAAGGATCCACAAACTCCGCCACCCGTTCCCGGGTAAACAGCGCGCAGTTTTCCTTATGATACGCGCGGACCAGGGCCTGCAGTTTTCCGGCTTCCGGCTCTTTCTCTTTCTCAAAAAGGCCGGCCATATCCAGATAAAGATCCAGAAGAATGGCCGCGTCTTCCGGCCGGTATTCGTACGCGAAGGGAATCATTCCCCGCAGTTCGGCGGCCAGCCAGGCCATCACCGGGCCGCGGTCCGGACCAAAAGCCGCGCAGGCCGTGTCCGGATTGGCACAGGACGACCCGTAATTCTCCGGGAGGATATCCCTGTACAGTTCCAGGTTCGCGGCTTTGAGCGTTTCAAAGGACAGGCCGAAGGCCTCTTTTCGCTCTTCGCCGTTCTCATCATACAGACGGTCCATGTGCCCAAGGAAACAGCGGATTTCCCCTGCCTCCTTTTCAAAAAATGCCCGGCCGGCCTCCGAAGCGACCGCTTCCGTACGGAAGGCCTCAAACCGTTCCCGGGCTGCGTTGAAGTGTTCTCTGCTTTGTTTCATTGTTCCCATTTTATAATCCTTTGCGTGTGAAGGTTTTTATTATTTCAATACCGTTTCTTTCCGCCCCGTGAAGGCGAAGCATGAAACGCCTGTCCCGCGTTTTCTATGCCAGGCTCGCGCCGAAAAACCAGATCGCAAGCCACAGGATCACCGCCAGGCCGCTGGCCACCGTTCCGATAAAGGACAGCTTGTGATTGACCTTTTTCTGGTTCAGTCCCCGCAGGCCAAGGAGGAAGCCGTAGGCTGCCAGCGCGATCGCGCACAGCCCCATCGCTCCGAGCAGCGCGTCTCCGTTGGCCTCCATTGCATAGGATATGATGACCGCCGCCAGCATGATCGCGCCGGAAACGATGGCCATGATAATGGACATCTTCCCGTCTTTCGCGACCGGCTTGGGGGTGAATCGGTATTTCTGGTAATCGGACATGCTTCTTCTCCGTTCTGTTTTCTGTTTCTGCCCGGCGTCATCGCCGGGAGGACGGTTTTCCGGTCTTTCTTTCGGTTTTATCCCTTACGCTGCGAGGCGTAGACGATCTTCCCGGCGCATACCGTCATGAGGACTTCGCCGTAGATCCGGCGGCCCTGGAAGGGGGTATTGCGGCTTTTGGAAGCAAATGCCGCGGCGTTGATCCGTCCATTTGCTTCCGGATCCCAGATGACGAGATCCGCTTCGCTGCCGGGGGCAATGCTGCCCCGGCGTTCCAGCCCGAGCAGACGGGCCGGGTTATAGCTCATTTTTTCCACCATCTGAAGGGGCGTCATCAGGCCCTTCCGGACGAATTCCGTCCAGATCAGCACCGCGGCGGTTTCGATCCCGACGATGCCGAACGGGGCCTTGACCATAGAGGTTTCCTTATCAATGCTCCGGTGGGGCGCATGATCCGTGCTGATGACGTCAATCGTGCCGTCAAGCAGGCCCTGCACCAGCGCCTTCCGGTCTTTCTCTGTCCGAAGGGGCGGGTTCATTTTGAAATTGGTATCGCCGCCGCGGCGGTCTTTGCTGGTCAGGATCAGATGATGGGGCGTGACTTCGCCGCTGACGACGGCGCCGGCCTTTTTCGCCTGCTTCAGCATTTCCACGCTGCGGACGGTGGACATGTGGCACAGGTGCAGATGGGCGCCGGTATCCTCGGCGATCATGAGATCCCGCGCGGTAATCGCGTCCTCCACACTGTTGGTGATGCCGGGAAGGCCTTCTTTTCGCGACACTTCATCCTCATTGACGCAGCCGCCGTTGACCAGGTATTTTTCCTCGCAGTGATCCAGGACCGTCATGCCGAAACGGCGCGCCTTCAGCAGCGCCAGCCGGAACAGCCCGGCATTCATCACCGACTGTCCGTCCTCGGAAACAACCCGGACCCCGGCCTGATGGTATTTTTCAAAATCCGCCAGATGCAGGCCTTCCATCCCGAGGGTGACCGTGCCCGCCTGGATGATGTGAATTCCGGTTTCCTTCGCCCGTTCCTGATTCTCCAGCACTTTTTCCGCCGTGTCGATGGGCGGCGCGGTATTGGCCATCGCGACAACGGTGGTATACCCGCCGTGAGCCGCTGCCGCCGCTCCGGAAAACAGGTCTTCCTTCCATGTCTGGCCGGGATCCCGGAAGTGGACATGCATATCGATCAGCCCCGGCATGACAATGTAGCCCCCCGCGTCGACGATCTGCGCGTCCGCGGGAATCTCCTCTTCCTTCGGGTCCCACGAAAGGATCGTGCCTCCTTCGATGTACAGGCTTCCGACGCGGTCGGTTTTCGTGGCCGGATCCAGAATCCGTCCGTTTTTGATCAGCAGTTTCATTCCCGCTCCTCATCCGGACCGGGACGTTTCCCGGTTCCGTTTCTCCCTGCCGCCCGGCGCTTCCTTCCCGCAGGCTTCCTTAAGCCCTGTGCAGGAGGCACCGGAGGTACTGTTTTAACCGTTTATCGTTTTATTATACCCTAAACTGCTCTTTATATACAGTATTTTCGTGCCGGATTGGGCCGGGGACGTTTTCCCTGTCCGTTTTTCGGACAGAGAGGCGCTTCTCCTTTCAGCGGAGCCCCTCCCGCCGGGGGCCGAAACGTTTTTCTTGACACTCCGCCCGGAACCGATAAGATTGATATGGAACGAATAAAAGGGAGGAGCGCCATGAAGACAATTGCGGAAATTGAAAACGAAATCATAGAAGAATTCAATGGCATCGGCGACAGCTTCGCGCAGTACGAGCATCTGATCCGGCTCGCGCCGCGGCTTTCCCCTTACACCCCGGAAGCCCAGCAGTCCGCAAGGATCGTCCAGGGCTGACAGTCCTCCGTATGGCTGAGCATCAACTGCCGGGACGGCCTCTTTTATTTCACCGAATACAGCCACTCATCCATTATCAACGGCGTGCTCCATCTCTTTGAACGCATGCTCTGCGGCCAGCCCTGCGCGGACGTTGCCTCGGCACACATCACCCTGCTCTCCCGAACCTCCTTCGTGGAAGCCTTTGAATCCGAACGCCGCAAAGGCGTCAGCTACATCCTTCATACCCTGCAGGAAGGCGCCGCCAAAGACAGCGAATAATAATACAAAAGGGACACGCTCTTTGTGCTGTTTTTCGGCACAGAGGGACTGGCACTTTGTGAGATTTTCCGACACAGAAGGGACAGGCATCTTATGCCATTATCTGACGCAAAACACCTGTCCCTTTTGTGCTGTTTTCCGGCACAAACTGCCTGTCTTTTTTTGTCGTCCCTTTTGTATCAGCCGGCAGCGACGATCACGCCGAAGTCCTCTTTCAGGGACGCGCCGCCCACCAGGCCGCCGTCGATGTCGGGCATGGCGAACAGTTCCGCCGCGTTGCCGGCATTGACGGATCCGCCGTACTGGATCCGGACGGCTTCCGCCGTGTCCGCTCCGTACAGTTCCCCGATGCACTCGCGGATGCCGCGGCAGACCTCTTCCGCCTGTTCGGAAGTGGCGGTCTTGCCGGTTCCGATTGCCCAGATGGGTTCATAGGCGATTACGATATTCTGCACCTCTTCCGCTGTCAGGCCGAACAGCCCTTCTTTGATCTGCTGGCGGATAAAGTCCATGGTCACGCCCAGTTCCCGCTGCTGCAGGGATTCGCCGCAGCACATGATGGGAGTGATTCCGTGCCGGACGGCACACAGCACTTTTTTATTGATATCCGCGTTGGTCTCGCCGAAGTACTCCCGGCGCTCCGAATGTCCGAGGATCACGTACTGTACGCCCGCGTCCTTCAGCATCAGCGGGGAAATCTCGCCGGTGTACGCGCCTTTTTCTTCCCAGTACATGTTCTGGGCCGCCACAGCGATCTTCGTTCCCTTCACTGCCTCCGCTACCGGGAGAATATCAATCGCGGGGACGCCAAAAACCACGTCCGCCTTCTCCGTTTCGCAAAGAGGCGCCAGCTTTTTTGCAAGCTCCATCGCCTCGGAGGGTGTTTTGTTCATTTTCCAGTTTCCCGCAATGATCTTTCTTCTTGCCATAACTGCTCCTTCTCCGAAGCCGGTCGGACCGTCTCCGGTTAACATAATTTACAACACAGGGGCTGACCCTTTTCTTTCAAAAGAGCAGCCCCCTCTTCCTGCAGATAATAACGCTTTCAGATTCAGGCCTTGTCCCGGATCGCCGCAATGCCCGGAAGCTCTTTTCCTTCCAGGAATTCCAGGGAAGCGCCGCCGCCGGTGGAAACCAGGGACATCTTATCGCCCATGCCCATCTGACGGACTGCCGCCGTGGAATCTCCGCCGCCGACAACGGTTACCGCATCCGCGGCCGCCATGGTCTCGGCGATCACATTGGTGCCTTTGGCAAGGCAGGGGTTCTCGAAAACGCCCATCGGTCCGTTCCAGACGATGGTTGCCGCGTTTTTCAGCGCGCCGGTGAAGAGCTCCATGGTCTTCGGTCCGATATCAAGGCCCATCTTGTCGGCCGGGATATGGTCCGCGTCGACGACTTCGACCTCGATCGGGGCGTCAATCGGATCCGGGAAATGGTCCGCGACGGCCACATCGACCGGAAGAAGCAGCTCGCCCTTGACCGTTTCCGCCTTGGCCAGCATGTCTTTGCAGTATTCAATCTTCTCTTCATCCACGAGAGACGTGCCGATCTCCTTGCCCTGTGCCTTTAAGAAGGTATAGGCCATGCCGCCGCCGATGATCAGGGTATCGCATTTGGAAAGAAGGTTATCGATAACGGCCAGCTTGTCGGAAACCTTCGCGCCGCCGAGCACCGCTACGAGCGGACGTTTGGGCTCGTTGACCGCATTGCCCAGATACTGGATTTCCTTCTCCATCAGATAGCCGACCGCTGTGTTTTCCACAAATTTGGTTACGCCGACGTTGGAGCAGTGGGCGCGGTGAGCCGTTCCGAAGGCGTCATTGACGAAGACATCACACAGGCTGGCAAGTTCCTCCGAGAAGGTGTCCACGTTCTTGGTCTCTTCCGGACGGAAACGGGTGTTCTCGAGCAGGACGACATCGCCGTCCTTCATGGCCGCAACAGCCGCTTTGGCATTCTCGCCGACAACTTCCTGATCCGCCGCGAAAACGACTTCCTTGCCCAGCAGCTCGGAAAGACGTTTTGCCACCGGCGCCATGGAGAACGCGGGATCGTACCCTTTGGGCTTGCCCAGGTGCGAACATAAAATAAGCTTCCCGCCGTCTTCGATCAGTTTCCGGAGCGTCGGAAGAACCGCGGTAATGCGCAGGTCTTCTGTGATTTCACCGTTTTTTAACGGAACATTGAAATCGCAGCGTACCAGAACGCGCTTCCCGGCTACGTTGATATCATCAATCGTCATTTTGTTTAACATGTTGATTAGTCCTCCTGAATCATTAAAAAAATACTACACCATATTATAGGAAAAACCCTGTTGCTTTTCAACAGGGTTTTGTCATGCAATATTTTGCCGCGCAAAACGGCCGCAGAGGCGGCATCTCATCCATAAATCAATAAACATGCAGAAGTTTCAGGATTTTCACCAGGCGGCTGCCCATCGGGAAGGTCCGCATCTCGTTTTCCGGAATCCGGGTGATGACCACGTACCCGACAAGATAGATCAGGATGGCGACGATCACCGCAAGGACGAGGGGAATAAACATGCTGTGGGTCAGGGCATTCAATCCGAAATAAACCGCCGCGGCAGCGCCGGCCATAACCGCCGAAGCGATCAGAGGCATGACATAGGTCACCCTCAGTTCGTTGCGGAAGCCCAGATATTTTTTCAGGGAAATATCGTTCAGGACGCAGCACATGACGGAGAAAAGGATATTCGCGATCATGACGGCGTAGATGTCCAGCTTCGGAACCGCCAGAAGGATCACCGCCTGGAAGACCAGGTTGATTCCGAGGGCGATACCGGCATTGATCATGGCCTCTTTCTGACGGCCGATGGACTGCAGCACTCCGCCGGTTATCGTCGAAAGCGCGGCGAAAATCACATACAGGGATCCGGTGAACAGAAGCCGGGCCGAAAGGTCGGTGGACCCCGGGAACAAAACCGCCATGATCGGCTGGGCCAGAATCGTCAGGCCGACCGTGGCCGGAAGGCAGATAAACATCGTCAGGCGGATCGTCGTCTGAACCGCGCGGTTGGCTTCCTCCGTCTTTTCAAGGGCATGGGCGGCGGAAACTTCCGGCATCATCGCCGCGACGGAAGCCGCTGCCAGGGCCAGCGGAATATTGATCAGCGGAAGGTAATAGTTGCTGTATTCGCCGTAGGCCGAAGTGATCAGCTGGGCGTCGATGCCGCTGCGGTCCTGCATTTCGGCATAAATGACGCCGTCCAGATAGGTGCTGGCATTATTGATAAAGGAAGTGATGATGATCGGTGTGACGACGATCAGGATCAGCCGGAAAATATCCCGGTAAGAATCTTCCACGCCGGTTTTATCGCGCTCTGCCATCCGGGCAAAGGTTTTTTTATTGACATGAAAGACAAACCACATGAACAGGAGTCCGGCCAGAACGCCCGCTCCCGTGCCGAGGGTTCCGCCCACGGATCCCCAGATGGCCTGATCGGTCCCGCCGCCCGGCGCCAGGGTACGGATGAGCAGGATGGCCGCGATGATGCTCACCGCCGCGTTGAAAATCTGCTCCACCACCTGGGATACCGAGGTGGGGGTCATGTTTTTGTAGGCCTGGAAGTATCCGCGCAGAACGCCTAAAATCGCGGAAAGAAAGATGGTCGGCGCCAGGACCCGCAGCGCCGGAATGGCGTTGTGCTGATTGCCCGGCAGAAGGATGCCGCCGCCGAAAAAGGCGATCAGCGCCGCGATGCCGCCCACGATCAGGGCATAAAAAAGAGCTCCCTTGAAGATTTTCTGTGAATTCCGGTATTCCCCTTTGGCCAGCCTCTCGGAAATGATCTTGGAGAGCGCCGTGGGAATCGAAAACGAGGAAATCAGGAGCAGGATTGTGTACAGATTGCTGGCATACCCGTAATAACCCAGACCGACCGTCCCGATCGTCTCGCCCAGCGGCCGGCGGTATAAAAGACCGATGACCCGCGCGATAATCAGCGCGATCATCAGAATCGATGCATTTTTTACCAGATTATTTTTCTTTGCCATAATGATTCAATGGATCAAAGGGGACAGTCCCCAACGCACCGGCACCAAAAGGGACGGGGCAGGGGTCCAAGGGGACTGTCCCCTTTGATCCCCTTTGATCCGATTTAAATATCCGGGATGCTCCAGTCGATGGGGGCAGCGCCGTGGGCCTGCAGGAAATCGTTTGCTTTGGAGAAATGCCTGCAGCCGAAAAATCCCCGGTATGCGGAGAGCGGACTCGGATGCGGCGCCTCCAGGATCAGGTGCTCCGGATTTCCAAGAAGCCGTTTTTTATCCCGCGCGGGTTTCCCCCAGAGGAGGAATACAATCGGCCCGGGCTGACGGTCGACGATCTCCAGCACCCGGTCCGTGAAATTCTGCCATCCGATATTTGCGTGGGAAAACGCGGCATGCGCCCGGACTGTCAGTACGGAATTCAGCAGAAGCACTCCCTGCTTCGCACAGCTCTCCAGAAAACCGTTGTTCGGAATGCGGAAGCCGATGTCCGTATGCAGCTCCTCATAAATGTTGTGCAGAGACGGCGGGATTTCCACACCGGGGCGTACAGAAAAGCAAAGGCCATGTGCCTGGCCTTCTTCATGGTAAGGATCCTGTCCCAGGATAACGACACGGACATTTTCCAGCGGTGTCAGATGAAATGCACTGAAAAGATCAGCCGCCGGCGGATAAATTGTCCGGGTCTTATATTCTCTTCGGACCGTCTCGTATAAAGTTCTGTAATAAGGCTGCCGGAATTCCTCCCGTAACGCAGCCTCCCATGCACCTGAGATGGGGGGCATATCCACCTCTTGACTCGCCCGGGTACCGGCCGGGTTTTCTGCCTGTATTATTTTAGGAGGCGTTACTTCTTAAGCCGCTCAAAGACGATCCGATAGCCGTCCGCGCCGTACGTCAGCGAGCGGTTTACCCGGCTGATCGTGGCTGTGGAAGCACCTGTGATCTCGGAGATTTCGAGGTATGTGTTGCCGGCCAGCAGCATTCTCGCCACCTCCAGCCTCTGCGCGAACGAAAGGATCTCGTTGATCGTGCAGACATCCTCAAAAAACTTGTAACATTCCTCTCTGGTTTCGAGCTTCAGGACCGCGTCGAACAGATTGTCGACGGCATCAGTATGAATCGTCTTTCCCATGACCGCTCCTTTGCTGCTTTATATTGCCAAAGCGATATCATTATACAACGTTAAACAGCTTTTCGCAATGTTCCAATAACCCCGGATGGCACCAAAAGGGACGGAGCAGGGGGCGAAGGGGACTGTCCCCAACGCACCGGCACCGGAAGGGACGGGGCAGGGGGCGAAGGGGACTGTCCCCAACGGACCGGCACCGGAAGGGACGGAGAAGGGGCCGAAGGGGACTGTCCCCAACGCCTCCTTGCTGTCCTGTACTGTTCTATGGTAAAATATTATAATATTGATTTGAAGGAGTATTAAGCAGTGAAAACATACGATATTATCATCATCGGGGCCGGGCCCGGAGGCATTTTTTCCGCCTACGAGCTGTGCTCGAAAAAACCGGAGCTGAAGATCGCCGTATTTGAAAAAGGCGGGCCGCTCCACACCCGGAAATGTCCGATTGACGGAAAGAAAATCACCCGCTGCGTGAACTGTCCGACCTGCGCGATCATGAACGGCTTCGGCGGCGCAGGCGCGTTTTCCGACGGAAAATACAACATTACCAACGAATTCGGCGGCACGCTGCACGAATACATCGGCAAGACGACGGCGCTGGAACTGATGAACTACGTCGACGGCATCAATGTGGCAAACGGCGGCGGAAAAACCAAGCTGTACTCCACCGCGGATACCGGCTTCAAAACCAGATGCATCCAGAACGGACTGCACCTGCTGGATGCCTCCGTCCGGCATCTGGGGACGGACATCAACTACGAAGTCCTCTCCAACCTGTACGACTATCTGAAGGACCGGGTGGACTTCTACTTCCATTCCCCGGTAACCGAAGTCCGGCATGTCGTGAACAGCTACGAGGTTGACATAACAGGCGATTCCGCCGGAACCTACTCCGCTGAATACTGCATTATTTCCGTAGGCCGCAGCGGCAGCAAGTGGATGGAAACCGTCTGTTCGGATCTGAAGATCCCGACCCGCTCCAACCGGGTGGATATCGGTGTGCGCGTCGAGCTCGCCGCCGACATCTTCCGTCACATTACGGACGAGCTGTATGAAAGCAAAATCGTCTACAAGACCGAAAAATATCAGGACCTGGTACGGACCTTCTGCATGAACCCGAAAGGCGCGGTCGTTACGGAAAACACCAACGGCATTGTTACCGTCAACGGCCACAGCTACGAAGACCCGGCCCTGCAGACGCAGAACACCAACTTTGCCCTTCTGGTTTCCAAGCATTTCACGGAGCCCTTCAAGGACAGCAACGGCTACGGCGAAAGCATCGCCCGCCTTTCGAATATGCTCGGCGGCGGCGTGATCATCCAGTCCTTCGGCGACCTGATCCGCGGCCAGCGCAGCACGGAAAAGCGCATTGAAAAATGCTTCACCACCCCGACGCTTACGGCCACGCCCGGCGACCTGAGCCTGGTCATGCCCAAGCGGATTCTGGACGATATTGTCGAAATGATTTACGCCCTCGACAAAATCGCTCCCGGCACAGCCAACGACGAAACCCTTCTCTACGGCGTGGAAGTCAAATTTTACAATATGGAAGTCGTTCTGGACGAGCATCT
>CADBNG010000357.1 GCA_902795985.1 uncultured Lachnospiraceae bacterium | reverse complement strand
GCTCTATGTCTTCGTCCCTCAGCCAGAGCGACTAGGGACGTACTCGCGCGGTCTTCACGCTCCTTTGGCTGATGCCGCCGGGAACGCACAGACCCTTTGATCTGGCTGTGGCAGCTGAAAAGGAAGAAGCGGGATTGGTAAAGAACACAAGGCCAGGCATCTGAAAAAAGAAAGGAAAGCCCCTGGCCTGTTCTTAGAAGCGGACGGGTATGTATGATGAGAGATTGCAGGTAATGATAAGTCCATTTCATAGAAGATGATTTGTCAATCATTACCTGACAGGTGCTGTGACGGGAAGAGCCCCGGCGTTCGATTGACGGCCGAACGGGGTTGAGGTATAATTAAAAATCAGTCAGTCAGTCGGAGTAGGGATTATGCTGGATCTGATAAAAGTCATCATTCTCGGAATTGTAGAAGGAGTCACGGAATGGCTTCCGGTGAGCAGTACAGGACATCTGGTGCTCTTCGGAAATCTTCTTGCGCCCGGCTTTTCCGCGGAATACATGGAAATGTTCAATGTTGTGATCCAGCTGGGAGCGATCCTGGCGGTGGTGGTCATCTTTTTCAAACGGCTGTGGCCGTTCCATACCCGCGCGAAAGCCCCTCTGTACAGCCAGTTTACCAATGCGGATTACAACGGCAGCTTCGGCCGCTTTCAGCGTTTTGCCGACAATTACCTGTACATGGATAAGATCATCCTCTGGCTGAAGATCGCGGTTTCGTCGATTCCGGCCCTTGTGGTGGGCGTCCTGTTCGAGGATTGGTTTGAGGAGCATCTGCATAAACCCGTACCCGTGGCCATTGTCCTGATTTTTTACGGCGCGGTGTTCATCCTGCTTGAAATGCGGAACAGGAACCGTAATCCGAAAATCACGCGGATCCCCCAGATCTCGTTCCTCGCGGCGTTTCTGATCGGTTGCTTCCAGGCTCTGGCACTGGTTCCGGGAACGTCCCGTTCCGGCATTACGATCATCGGCGGCCTGCTGATCGGGCTGTCCCGGACCTGCGCGGCGCAGTATACGTTTTATATGGCGATCCCGGCCATGCTCGGCGCTTCGGTGATCAAGCTGTTCAAATTCGGCTTTCATTTCACCACGATCGAGCTGGGATGCCTGCTCCTGGGAATGGTCATCGCGTTCAGCGTTTCCATGCTGGTCGTCCGGTTCCTGATGAATTATGTCCGCCGGCATGATTTCAAAGTGTTCGGCTATTACCGCATTGCACTGGGCCTGGTTGTCCTGATCTGTGTGCTGGCGGGAGTTCTTTGAGAGGAAACTATGTTCAAACAGTATCTTATTACGTTCCTGATATCCATGGTACCGGTTGTGGAGCTCCGCGGCGCGATTCCCGTCGCCACCGCTATGGGCGTTCCGATGCTGCAGGCGTATATTGTCGCAGTCATCGGCAACATGATTCCGGTGCCTTTTATTTATTTCTTTGCGAGAAAGATCCTGGTATGGGGCCAGGACAAGAAATACATCGGAAAGTTTTTTACCTTCTGCCTGAAAAAGGGTGAATCCGGAGGAAAGAAGCTGATGGCAAAGGCCGGGGGCGGAACGTTTCTGGCGCTGATGCTGTTTGTCGGGATTCCGCTGCCGGGTACGGGGGCCTGGACGGGCACCCTGGCCGCCAGTATCCTGAATATGGATTTTAAGAAAAGCGTGATCGCCGTGATGCTGGGCGTCCTGCTTGCCGGGATCATCATGGGCATGGCTTCTGCCGGCGTACTGCATCTTGCCCGGTCCTGATAATAAAAAGCAAAGAGGGAAGAGCAATGGGAATGAAACTTCTGGAGGAACGCATTCTCCGGGACGGAGTGGTGAAGGACGGCGACGTCCTGAAAGTGGACAGTTTTCTGAATCATCAGATGGATATTGCCCTGTTTGAGGAAATCGGAAAGGAATTCCGCCGCCGGTTTGACGGGGAAAAGATCACCCGGATCCTGACGATTGAAGCTTCGGGAATCGGCATTGCCTGCATTGCCGCCCGTTATTTCGGGGTTCCTGTGGTGTTTGCGAAGAAGACCGAGTCGCGCAATATCGACGGTGAGGTCTATACCGCAAAGATTCAGTCGTTCACCCACGGAAGAATCTATGACGTGATCGTTTCAAAAAAATACATTCATCCCGACGACACGATCCTGATTATCGACGATTTTCTGGCCAACGGCTGCGCGCTGGAAGGACTGGCGGAAATCGTGAGCAGTGCCGGCGCCCGGCTGGCAGGAGCGGGAATCGTGATTGAAAAAGGGTATCAGAACGGAGGCAGCCGTCTTCGCGCAAAGGGCGTCCGGGTGGAATCGCTGGCGATCATTGACCGTATGGATGATCAGACCGGGACGATTACCTTCCGGGACTGATCCGGGAAAAGGAAAGAATACCGGTGTACCGTCCGGATTTTGGCAGCTTGAAGGAAAATTAATAAAAAGGGGAAAGGGTGCGAGAGTCATGAGATGTCCGTTTTGCAACTCCGATAACACGAGCGTCGTGGATTCCCGTCCGGTTGAGGACAACAATTCCATCCGCAGAAGAAGAAAATGCGAAAACTGCTCCAAGCGGTTTACGACCTATGAAAAGATTGAAACCATCCCGGTTATCGTCGTGAAGAAGGACCGGAACCGGGAACAGTATGACCGCGCGAAGATTGAAGCGGGCGTACTGCGCGCCTGTCACAAAAGGCCGGTTTCCGCGGCGCAGATCGCGGATCTGGTGGACAGCGTCGAGACCGAAGTATTCAGCCGGGAGGAAAAGGAGATTCCCAGTTCCTTTATCGGCGAACTGATCATGACAAAGCTGCGGGGCCTGGATCCGGTTGCCTATGTCCGTTTCGCTTCGGTATACCGGGAGTTTACGGACGTGGATACCTTCATGGAGGAGCTGATCCAGTTCCAGAAATCCAGGGAAAAAGCAGCGAAAGAAGGGACAAAATGAGAACATTCAGCAAATCACAGAAACTGGATCATGTGCTTTACGACGTCCGCGGACCGGTCCTTGAGGAAGCGAGCCGCATGGAGGAAGCCGGGAAAAAGATCATCAAGCTGAACATCGGCAATCCTGCCCCCTTCGGCTTTTCCGCCCCGGATGAGATTATCGAGGACATGATCGCCAATGTGCCGGACACCCAGGGATATTCCGATTCCAAGGGCCTGTTTTCGGCCCGGAAAGCCATCATGCAGTATTATCAGCTGAAGGGCGTTCAGAATGTGAAAGTGAGGGATATTTATACCGGAAACGGTGTCAGCGAACTGATCCAGCTTTCCATGAACGCGCTGCTGGATGACGGGGATGAAGTGCTGATCCCGGCGCCGGATTATCCGTTATGGACCGCCTGCGTTACGCTGGCCGGGGGCAATGCGGTTCATTATATCTGCGACGAACAGTCCGACTGGTATCCGGATATTGCGGATATGGAGTCGAAAATAACCGATAAAACGAAAGCGATCGTGGTCATCAACCCGAATAATCCGACCGGAGCGCTTTATCCGAAGGAAATTCTGGAAAAGATTATCCGGCTGGCGCTGGATCATGATCTGATGATCTTTTCCGACGAGATTTATGACCGGCTGCTTTTTGACGACCGGGAGCATGTTTCCATTGCCTCGATCGCGCCGCCGGAGCTGTTCTGCGTGACGTTTTCGGGACTGTCCAAATCCCATATGGTGGCGGGCTTCCGGATCGGATGGATGGTTCTGTCCGGAAATAAAGAGATCGCGAAAGACTATATCGAAGGCCTGAACATGCTGTCGAACATGCGGCTCTGTTCCAATGTTCCGGCGCAGGCCATCGTTCAGACCGCCCTCGGCGGCTGGCAGACCTGTCAGCGGCATATCAGGCCGGGCGGACGTATCTATGAACAGATGCAGTATATCTGCCGCGCGCTTTCCGACATTCCGGGGGTCAGTTTTGTAAAACCCAAAGCGGCGTTTTATATTTTCCCGAAGCTGGATTTTGAGACCTTCGGCATCAAGGACGACGAACAGTTTGCCTTTGACCTGCTGCACGAAAAGCAGGTGCTGATCGTTCATGGAAAGGGCTTCAACTGGATCCGGCCGGATCATTTCCGGATCGTTTTCCTGGCGAACCAGCACATTCTGGAGGAAAGCATGACCCGTCTGGCGGACTTCCTTTCCACGTATCATCAGTAAAGAACGGCAGGAGAGAAGAGCATGGGCCTTTTTTCACCGCTGCTCCCGGACCGCCGGGAAGAATCGGTTTATCAGATGGATTTCGGCCGCCTGTATGAACAGGGATACCGCGGCCTGCTGTTTGATATCGATAATACCCTGGTGGGGCATGGGGCGCCGGCGGATCCGAGGGCCATTGCCCTGTTTGATACGCTTCATTCCATCGGTTTTGAAACCTGCCTGATTTCCAACAATGACGAGCCGCGGGTCCGTCCGTTCGCCGAAGCGGTGAACAGCCGGTACATCTGCAAAGCCGGAAAGCCTTCCGGCCGCGGCTATCAGAAAGCCTGTGAGGAGATGGGCCTTTCCGCCGCTCAGGTCTGCTTTATCGGGGATCAGATCTTTACCGACACCTGGGGAGCGAACCGCGCCGGAATCCACAGCATTCTGGTGAAACGCCTTTATTTCCGCGAAGAGATCCAGATTCATCTGAAGAGAATTCTGGAATGGATTGTTCTCCTGTTTTACCGGGAAAACGAACAATAAGAAAACAGCGGAAAGCGGGGGCGTTTTCATTTTCATGTAATTCGCCCTTGTTTCCGTTAAAAATCGCTTGACCTGCCGACTGCGGATTCTTACACGAAAGGAGTGTGCCGGAATGGTGAATCTCGACAAACTGCTGGCCAGCACCAGTGACATCAACGGTCAGCTGGCCCGATACGGCGTCAAATTCGGCATCTATAAGAACGGAACCTTCCAGGAGCAGCTGTTCCCCTATGATCCGATCCCCAGAATCATCGGGAAAGAGGAATTTGCCTATCTGGAACGCGGGCTGAAACAGCGGGTGAAGGCCCTGAACCTGTTTCTCCGGGACGTCTACAACGAGAAAAAGATCATTGCGGACGGAGTCGTTCCTGCCGATTTTGTTTATGCCGCCAGCGGGTATCTGGCTCCCTGCGAAGGGATCGTTCCGCCGCAGGAAGTGTATTCCCATGTTTCCGGCATCGATCTTGTCCTGGGAAAGGATGGGATCTGGTATGTTCTGGAAGACAATCTCCGGGTTCCGTCCGGGGCTTCTTATCCGACCATCGTCCGGGGCCTGGAACGCCTGTGCAGCCCGCGCACCTTCCATGACACCCCGATCGAGGATAACCGCAACTATCCGCAGCTGCTCAAGGCAGTCCTGGATTATGTGAATACGGGCGGCATCAGCGTAGTCCTGACACCGGGAAGATACAACGCGGCCTATTTTGAACATTCCTATCTGGCGGAGCGGATGGGCATTCCGCTCGTCACCTGCAAAGACCTGGAAGCAGAAGGCGATTACCTCTACTTCACGGGCTATGCCGGCCGGAGGGAGCGCGTCGGCGCCGTTTACCGCCGCATTTCCGATGAGTACATGGATCCGCTGACGTTCAATCCGGAATCTCTGATCGGCATACCGCATATCTTTGATATTTACCGCAAGGGCAACGTTGCCCTGCTGAATACGCCCGGAAATGGCATTGCCGATGATAAGGGCATCTATTACTTCGTTCCGAAGATGATCCGATACTATCTCGACGAAGAACCCATCCTGAACAATGCGCCGACCTACCTTCCCTTCTACGAGGAAGACAGGAAATATGTCCTGGATCATTTTGACACGCTGGTTATCAAGGACGTGGCAGAGGCCGGCGGCTACGGTGTCGTGTTCGGAAGCAAGCTGAGCGCGGAAGAAAAAGAACGCTTTATTTCCATGATCCTGGCGGAGCCCCGGCGCTTTATCGCGCAGGAGGTCATCGATTTCTGCGATATCCCGATTCTGGAAAAGGACGGCCAGGTGGAGCGCAAAGCCGATCTGCGGGCGTTTGTCCTGTGCAGTGACGAACCTGTTGTCTGGAAAAGCGGCTTGACGCGCTTTTCCCGGAACCCGGATTCTTTCATTGTCAATTCTTCGCAGGGAGGAGGTTTTAAGGACACATGGGTATTAAGTCAGTAATGAACACCGACCAGCTGTACTGGCTGGGCCGCTATACCGAACGGGTCTATACGACACTCAGGCTGTTTGCCCTTTCATTCGATACGCTGATCGAACAGGGCGGAGGCCGCACGGGCTTCTGCGAATCCCTGGAGATCCCGAACATCTACAAAGACAGGGATGAATTTATCGAGAATTACGCGTTCAGTCTGGATGATCCCAATTCCATCATCTCCAACCTGTACCGCGCGTATGACAATGCCATTGAACTGCGTCAGGAGATCGGCAGCGAAACGCTCGCCTTCATCCAGATCGCGATTTATGAGATGAATTCCGCCAGGCGCAGCGAGGCGCCGCTCCTTCAGTTCCAGAAGATCACCGATGCGCTGCTGGCCTTCTGGGGCTGCGTGGACGACCAGATCGACGATGAGAATACCCGGAACATCCTTAAGATCGGAAAGAGGGTGGAGCGGCTGGATCTTTATGCCCGGCTGAAGAAGGACCGCCCGTCCATTCAGCGGGAAGTCAGCCGGCTCATCAGCCGGCTCGGCCGCACGGACCTGATCTATTCCGAAGAAAGACTTCAGAAGCTTCAGGAACTGGCAAGCGCGCCGGAGCTGGATTACCGGGGAATCATACAGATCGCAGAGAATCTGGTGGAGTGCTGAGCGTGAAACGGCTTTCTTTCCATTACCATTTGAAGATCAATATGGATGTCCCCGTCAGCGGGCATCATTTCACCCTGCGGTGCACCCCGGTGTCGGATGCCCGGCAGAAAATCCGTCAGTTACAGCAGCATGTTTTTCCTGAAGATGATCTGAGCTTCAGCCGGGACCAGTGGGGCAATGCGCTCCTGTGCGGCTGTATTCACGCGCCGCATACCTGTTTCGAAGCCGATGTATGCGGGGAGGCCGAAGCCGGCCTGTCTGCGGGCACCCCGGGAAGGAGTTTTGAAAAGGAACGGATCTTTCAGTTCGCGACTCCGCTCACAAAAGCCGATGATGCCCTGCGTGAGTTTTCCGAAAGACTGGGCTTCGGCACCGGAGCGCCGGAAGAGATGGCCGGTGTGATGCAGGCCATACACGAAGCGCTTTCCTACGAACCCGGAACGACGACCGTTTCCACTACTGCGGCGGAAGCATTTGCCCAGAGCCGCGGCGTCTGTCAGGATTACGCGCATATCATGCTGGCCGTTCTGCGCAGCAGGGGCATTCCGTCCCGATACGCAGCCGGCATGCTTTCCGGAGAGGGAGAGAGCCACGCATGGGTGGAAGTGCTTCACCAGGGAATGTGGACGGGATATGATCCCACCAATTGTCTTGTCGTTTCGGACCAGCACATCAAGCTGTCTCATGGCCGGGACGCACAGGACTGCGCCATCAACCGCGGCATTTTCATTGGACAGGGGAAACAGCAAACCGAGATTTCGGTGATTGTTACTGAAAACGAATAAACGAAGAGAGGCTGATATGGTAGAGAGTATCGTCAGCATCCGACTGCCGGTCGAAGAAACCTTCCGGATCCGGAAGAACGTCATACAGAACGGGGAAGGAAAAAGAATATGCGTTGTCACCGGTATTCACGGCGATGAACTGGAAGGCCAGTATGTCTGCTTCCTTCTGAACCGGGTTCTGAGCAAAAACCCGGAACTGCTTCACGGTACGGTGGAGATCTATCCTGCCGCGAATCCTCTGGGCATCTCATCCATCGAACGGGGGATCCCGGGATTTGACCTGGACATGAACCGGACGTTTCCCGGTTCGGATTCCGGCGTCATGACCGAATTCGTGGCCAGCAGGCTGGTTGCCGACGTGGCCGGCGCCGACGTGGTCTTTGATATTCACGCCAGCAATATTTTCCTGACGGAAATACCTCAGATCCGGATCAATGAAATGAACGAGGAAACACTGCTGCCGCTGGCCCGGCAGGCCAACATGGATTTTATCTGGATCCATGAAGCCAGTACCGTACTGGAATCGACCTTCGCGTATTCCCTGAATTCCATCGGGACGCCCTGCCTGGTCGTGGAGATGGGCGTCGGCATGCGGCTGACCGGGGAATACGGACAGCAGATGACGAACGGGATCCTCAATATCATGAAGAACCTGGGAATGTGGGACGGTGAGGTTCCTCCCGTGAGCACGCCCATCGTTTCGGACGATAACGACGAAGTCATTTTCTTAAATGCCCGCTGTTCCGGGATGTTCATGAAAACAAAGAGCCACGGCTCCTGGGTCAAAAAGGGGGAGACCGTCGGATATGTCTTTGATCCGCTGAGCGGCGAAGTCCTGGAATATGTCGACGCCGACAAGAGCGGACTGCTTTTCACGATCCGGGAATACCCGCTGGTGGATGAAGGGTCCCTCATGGGGAGAATTCTGGTAAGGGGGGCTGAAAAGAAATGAAAGACACCGTTCTTTTCCAAAGTTCCCGCATCTATCGGGATGATTTCCGGGTCCGCGCCTTTACCTTCGGACAGGGCGAAAAAGCGCTGTGTATCGTAGGCAGCGCCCGGGGCAATGAATATCAGCAGATTTTCATGTGTTCCAGGCTCCTTCAGCGTCTGAAAAAGCTGGAGGAGGAAGGCCGTTTTGCCGAAGACCGGCAGGTAATGCTGATCCCTTCGGTAAATCCGGCCTCCATGAACATCGGCAAACGGTTCTGGAGCATCGACAATACCGATATCAACCGGATGTTCCCCGGTTATCCGCTGGGAGAGACGACTCAGCGGATCGCGGCCGCGGTTTTTGAGATCGTCAATAAATACCGCGTCGGCGTCCAGTTCACGTCGTTTTATATGCCGGGAGAGTTCCAGCCCTATGTGCAGATGATGAGGACGGGTTATGAGAACCCGGAAAAGGCCAGGGATTTCGGCCTGCCCTATATCGTGGTGCGCGAACCGAGGCCTTACGATACGACCACATTGAATTACAACTGGCAGATCTGGGAGACCGACGCCTACAGTGTTTACTCCGGTACGACCACGCGCATCAGCACGGAAGGAGCGGAGAGGATCGTTGACGCGGTCGAGCGTTTCATGATCTGCAACGGGATCCTGAAGGGGACGCCGCTGCCGGCTGCCCCCGCGCGGATTTTTCCGTACGATGAACTGCTGAATGTCCGAACCTCCGAGGCCGGGCTGTTCCATAACCTGACGGATAACGATTCCCATGTCTGTGCCGGTCAGGTGCTGGCGGAAATTATCGATCCCTGCACGGGGGAGACCCTGGAAACGCTGCAGAGCCCGGCGGACGGCATCCTGTTTTTCCAGTACAACAATCCGCTCATCTATGCGTTTACATCCGCATTTAAGATCCTGCGCGATATTAAGGCGGGGGAATAGGAGTATAAAGAACAGGAGTATAATAAGAAAGCCGTTGCTGCCGCAGGGGGAACGGTTTCGGAACCAGACTTGCAGTGATGCATGGCTTTGCCGGGGGAAATGTGAGGACGGAAAAAGATAACAGAGGGGCATGTCCCCTCTGTCATTTTTTTCTTTATTCTTTTTCTTTGACGGTCCGCTGCGGAAGACGCAGGGTGTCGGCATTTTTCTCGGTGATGACGTCGCGGATGACGTACTGGGGCGAACGGTTGACGGTGAAAAGGACACGCCCGATGTATTCGCCCAGGATTCCGATGATCAGGAAGAGTATGCCGAACAGGAAGAGCATCGCGCACATCATGGAAGGCCAGCCGGCCTGCATGGCGGGATTGATGAGCTTCATGATGAGAACAATAACGGCGGCGATCAGTCCGACAGCGGCGAATACGGCGCCCAGATAGGCCGCGAATTTCAGCGGGACGTCGGAATAGTTGATCATGGACAGAAAATGCCGCAGTCCTTTTTTAAAGGTGTAGTTGGAAGAGCCGACTTCCCGGTCAAAATGGTCGATTTCGATGTTGGCGATATTGTGGGTCGTCCGGAAAAACAGCAGCTGGACGAAGGCGCCGTTCCCTTCGTACTCCAGGGCTTTGTCAATGACATAGCGCCGCGCGAGCCAGAAGCTGCCCATCTGGATATCTTTCGGCCGGTCAATCAGCCGGAACAGAAGGGCGCGGCTGACAGCGCCGGTGAGGTTTTTCCACCGGGAAAAATGCCGTTCCTTAAACACGCCGAAAATGACGTCATAGCCTTCTTTTTCCTTCTTCAGAAACTGCCGGATCTGGGAAGGATGGTTCTGCATGTCATCGTCCATGGCCATGACCAGGTCACCGTGGATGTAATGGAGCCCGGCCATGATCGCCGCGTGCTGGCCGAAATTCTTGGCCAGGTTCACGCCGGTGACGTTCGGGTACTTTTTCGCGGCGCGGCAGATGGCGTCGATCGTTCCGTCACGGGAATAATCGTTGACGAGGATCATTTCGCATTCGTAGTTTTTGTATTTTTCAAATTCCTGCATGGTCAGATCCACGACCTTTTCGATCGTGTGTTCCGAGTTGTAGCAGGGGATGACAATGGATACAAGCATGATTCTTCTCCAATGTTAATTACTATTGGGATATCATAGTTCAAACAGCGGGAAGTGTCAAACCCGGGAAAATATCCGGAAACGGGCCGGATCAAAGGGGATCAAAGGGGACAGTCCCCTTTGATCCCGTTTCATTCCTTAAGGCCGGTTTTTTTCGCGTAGTCCAGAAACAGCGGGGTGCCGCCGGTGTGAATGAACAGGACGGTCCGGTTCTTTATTCCGTGATCTTTCAGATATTTCAGCATTCCGGTAAAGGCTTTCCCGGTATAGGTCGGATCCAGACCGATCCCGTACTTCCGGTACATTTCCGTAATTGTCTGTTCAATTTCACTGTCAAAGGAACCGTATCCGCCGCAGAGATACTCGTCGGTAAAGAGAATGGAGCCGGCAGGATCCCGGAGATAATTCACGCCGAAACGCTCCGCATACTCCGCCAGATCATCCAGCATTACTTCCTTTGCGCGCGCGTTTTTGCGGTTTACGGATATTCCGGTCACCGGCACCGGGTCCTCGTCGGTCAGCGCAGCCGCCAGAAGACCGGCCTGGGAAGTATTGGTGCTTCCGGCAAGGAAAATACCGTCAAAATGTACGCCCAGTTTGGCTTCCTGCTTTTTGATTTCCCAGTAAACGTCCGCATAGGACTTCATCGGCGTAGCCGCATTGCCCCGGCCGTAGCAGTCCCCGTGAATATAATACGGGGTTTTTCCCAGACTGAGGAAATAGTTCATGGCAGCGGTGACTTTTTCGGCAATATTCCCTTTTGTGCACCGGAATTCTTCCACGCCGCAGCCGCGGATCAAAGAAGCGTTCAGGGTGATATCGTTCGGATCGGAATCCTCCGTATTATAGACCATGGCGCAGGGAATGCTTTTTTCATAACAGAGCTGTGCGAGAATCCGGCAGAGATTGGAAGAATAGCCGCCGTAGAGGATCATGGCGTCACAGCCTTTTTCGATCATATCCGCGTAATATTCATAGGCAAAACGGACTTTGTTTCCGCCGTAGGAAAAGCTCAGCTTATCTTCACGCTTCATGAAAACGCGGTTGCCCTGCGCGTCCGTAAAGAGCTCTTCGACCGGGGTGGTTTCAAGAGGGACGTCTCCGGTCAGTTCGAGACGGATTTTCCGTTCGATGGAGGCAAGAAGTTCCGTGCAGCGTTCGGACGAGGCGCATTTCAGAATAACCTGTCCGATCCGGTCCCTCCCGTTGGTAAAGGGGGCAATGCTGTCGCCGGGTTCGATATTGAAGGAGAGATCGATGATTTCCTCCGAAGGAAGATTGCTGTTGACGATCCGGCGCAAAATGCCTTTGCGCGGAGCCGTCAGGGTCCGGGTCAGGATCCCGCCGGAGAAAGGAATTCCGGAAAAATCACCGGAAACGTCTTCGCCCAGAGCAATTTTCACGATTTCCTCATAATAATCCAGATTGTAACGGAGACTGACGATTTCGGACAGGCCGGTGGCACCGGAACGTCCCGTCAGTTCGACAATCCAGGTTTTCCCGTCGTGCAGGATGCAGTCGGCATTCACCGGGCAGTTGTCCAGTCCGACAGCGGCAACCGCTTTTGTCAGCTGTTCTTCGATATCCGCGATGCGGTCATCGAAGTTCTCGAGCGGAACGCTGTGGCCGACGGGAATATCGGTTGCGGCATGAAATACCGCGGTATTGTCCGGCATGAGAAAAACAAAACGGCCGTTCTGCAGCATGCCCTCCACACCGAAGAGAGGGCCGTCAATGAATTCCTCAATCAGGCAGTAGTCCTTGCGGGATGCCGCAAGGCTGAGGGGGAAGCAGTCCCGGGCTTCCGCCGGCGTTTCGCATTTGAAAATGCCCCGGCCGCCCATCTGGTCCACGGCTTTCAGCATAACCGGGAAGCGGAAGCGGGAAAGGGCCGCTTCCAGATCATCGGAAGTATGCAGAACTTCGAAAGCGGCCGTTCTTACGCCGCCGGCCGTCAGGGCTTTTTTCATCAGATATTTATCGGATACAGTCCGGGCCGCTTCTTCCGAAGGTCCGGGCAGTCCGTTGCGTTCGCAGGCACAGCCGATGGCCCGCATGGCCAGATCCAGCCCGCAGGTCGCGACACCGTCCGCGTGAAATTCCCGGGCCGCGGCGCTGACCGCTTCCGGGTCCGAAATATCGGTATAGGAGATCTCGTCGGCATGGTCAAAACCTTCATAGTTTCCCGCGATACTGCAGGCCACGGTGGAAACTCCCAGACGGCGGGCGGCTTCGAATAAGGGAATCTGGGTGTATCCGGCGCCGAGAATCATCAGTTTTTTCATTTCGGTTCGACCTCCACGGAAACATAATCATTCATATGGTCGATGATACTGCACATCTGGTCGGTGTTTTCAAAGGTGAAAACCGCGGTGCCTACGGTGCCGCCCGCGTTGCGGAAGGCATGGACTTCGTCGCCGGGCTTGTCGGACATCCGGATATCGACGATGCGTTTTTCCATTTCCGGATCGATAACCAGCTTTTTGAATATGCCGTCCCGGCGCGCGTGAATGATATAGGAAGAAGCGCAGCATTTCGGCTCGGCCTGCGCAAGATCGCTGACGTCGTCGCCGACAGCCTGGCGAACCGTATATTTCGCCAGATTTACACCGGTTGCGGCGAAGATCGCGTCCGTAATCATGTTGCCGCCGTTTCTCGGACCGATCTCGATAATATAAACCTCGTCGTCATCCCCGACGATATATTCCACGTTGTAGGCGCCCATATGCATGCCGAGCAGGGCAAAAAGACGTTCGATCAGTTCTTTTGCGCGGTCCTGATAGCGGAGGTCCTGGGTCGGCGGATAGGAGAGCCCGGCGGGCGTAAAGGGAACATCCGGATCGTGGTGCTGGTCGCAGATTCCCCAGAAACGGATTTTTCCGTCAATCACGAAAATATCGCCGTCGATCTGGTAGCCGATCCGCTCGATGAAACGCTCCACAATGACGTTTTTGGACAGAGAGTAGGAGAGGGCTTCTTCCCAGGCGTCCCGGAATTCCTCTTCGGTATAGACCTTGCTGACCCCCTTGCTTCCGGAGGAATCGATCGGTTTGACCATGACAGGTTTCCGGACGGTCCGGAAGAAGGCCAGCGCGTCTTTATAGACGGCAAACGTCGCGCCTTCCGGCATGGGGAAACCGTTTTCCCGCATGAATTTCCGGAAGAGATCCTTATGGGTCATGATCATGACCGAATTGTAGGGATTGGTCGGCAGGCCGAGGGCTTCCGCCACATAGGCCGCCGTGGGAGCGGAAACGTCGGAAGCATAGGAAACAATTCCGTCGATCTGAAGTTTTTTTGCCAGCTCCAGAACCTTTTCTTTTTCGATCGTGCTGACATTATGATATTCATCCGCGTACTTATGGGCCGGATTGTCCGGCAGATAATCCACGCTGATCACGTGATACCCCTCGGCCTTGGCCGCCAGCGTACAGGTGAGCTGCACGGCGTTTCCGCCCAGCAGCAGGATTTTTTTCTGTCTCATAGGAACCTCCGAAGCGGTTTTGTTCATTGCATTACATATATATTATCATATATAATATTTGTCAAGAAAGCGTTCCGAAGGGAAAAAGGAAGAGAATCCTTTGGAAGCTTCCGAAAACGGGGAGAAGAAGCCCGGACCGGGGGTACGGTCAAACCGGGCAGTATTGTTTTCACAGGGGAGAACAGTCCATGAGCAGGGGAGTGAAGGGACTTCTTGGCGATAAATGGCTTCGCCGCACGGTGCTGCTGTGCTTCATCGCCGCATTTCTTTCCATCATTGTTTTCATCATTCAGGGCCGCGGCATCCTGACGGTACGGGGAGATTTCAACGAACAGGAGATCCCCTTTACCATCGCGGGTCATGAGATCCTTGCGCGGCTCGGCTTTGACAGCTGGGCCTGGAATGTGGATCTGGGTACGTCAAACGTCCAGGGCCTCGGCTATTACGGCCTCGGCACGCCGTTCTTTTATCTGGCGGCGATCTTCCCGTCAAAAGCGATCCCCTATGTCCTCGGCTGGATCTTCATGCTCAAATACGCCATTGCCGGCGGAACGGCCTATCTCTATATCCGCCGGATGGTGAAACGTCCCGAAAGCGCGGCGGTCGCGGCGGTCTTTTACGCGTTTTCCGGCTTTCAGACGACGAACCTGATCTTTTACCAGTTCCATGATGTCGTCGCTTTTTTCCCGCTGATGCTTCTGGGGCTGGAGATGATGCTGAAAAACCGGAAGAATCGGGCGGTCTTTATCTTTGCGGTATGCCTGAACGCCTTCGTGAATTACTATTTCTTTGTGCAGGAAGCGATCTTTGTGGTGATCTATTTCCTGTTCCGTTATCCGTGGAAAAGAGGCGCCGGGAGCTTTGCGAAGGACGTTCTGAATTCCCTGTTCAGCGCGGTTTACGGCGTGTGCATGAGCGCCGTGCTGTTTCTGCCGACCATTCTGTATATTATGCAGAACCAGCGCAGTGAAGGAACGATCGGCATCGATAAGATGTTCTACACCCGGTACGCCCTGCTGCATGTGATCAAAGGCTGGCTGATGCCCGCCGAGAGCATGAAGAACCTCAGCGCGATCTATCCGGAACAGTGGAATTCCGTGGCCGGTTACCTGCCGCTGGCCGGGCTGGTGCTGGCGGTTGCCTATGTCGTTAAAAAGCGCGACCGCCTGTCGATCCTGCTGATCATCCTGATGTTTGCCTCTTTCTCGCCGTTCCTGACGTCCTCCTTCCTGCTGTTCACAACGGATACGCAGAGATGGTGGTTCATGTTCCTTCTACTTCTGGCCATGGCCTCCGCAAGGGTGCTGGATGATCCGAAAGAGTATCCGGTACTGTGGTCGGCTATCGGCGTATCGGCGGCGACGGTCATTCTGATGCTCGTGGTTCACCATCTGGACTGGAAACCGGAATGGGGCAAGATGATCACGTATGGACGGCGCTTCCTCCTGTATGGCCTGATTGCCATAGCGGGCTATCTGTTTCTGGCGTTCCTGCATTGGAAAAAACGGCTGAATCCGAAGGTGCTGTTGCCGTATGTTTACTTATTTGCGATCGGTACGACAGCCGTGACCCTGCTGTTTTACCGCCAGACCGGTGCGCAGACGCCGGCCGAATTCCGGGAACGCTATGAGCTGGCCTCTGCCCTGGAAACAATCGATCCCCAGTACCGCTATAATACCGCGGACAATCAGCTGACCCTTCTGGGGGGCATTTCCGGAACCGGCAGTTTTTCTTCCACGGTTTCCAATGGAATCGTCGAATTCGACCAGCTGTTCGATTATTACCTTCCCTACGAGCGGATGGATAAGAACATCATTCCGGGCCTGAGCGCTCTGCTCGGCGCAAAATACAGGGTGATGGAGAAAGAGTACGGCAATGTGGTTCAGGAGATTACGACTTCCTCCGGCAGGACGTATTATGTGACCGAATCCGAGGCCTGTCCCATCGGATATACAGTGGCTCATTACCAGTCCCTGGAGGACCTGATGAACCTGCCGGCCCGGCAGCGCGCGGTGGCCCTGCTTCAGGCACCGGTCGTTCAGTCTGCGGATATGTCGGCCCTGAACGGATATCTCCTGCGCGAAGAGATTACCGGAAAGAATTTAAAACCGCAGGACGTGCTCATCCGGCAGAACAGCGCCCGGGCGGTGCGGAATTTCGAAAGGACGAAAAAGGGATTTAAGTGTTCCGTCTCCATGCAGCAGGACGGAGCGGCCTATTTCACTGTACCCTATGAAGACGGGTTTTCGGCGTGGATCGACGGAGAAAAAGGAACCATCGTGGACAGCGGCGGGATGATGCTGATCCCGATGAAGGCGGGAGAGCATGAGGTCGAACTGGTTTTCAGCGCTCCGGGCTTCAAAGCCGGCCTGGTGCTTTCCATCCTGGCCTGGTGCGGATTTGTCCTTCTGATCCTGCAAAGAAGGAAGCAGAAACAGATGAAAGCCGGGAAATAGGCAGTAGGACTGCATAAAAACGCGAGAGGGTTAATATCCCCCGGGGTGGGGGTAGCAAAAATGTGACACCGGGGTACGTCCCCGGTGTCACATTTTCAGCGATGAATGTTTTATCCTTCGATGATGACTTCGTCATCCGCGGCGACGTAGGCGACTTCTTCGCCGTTGATTGCGAGGGTGACGTTCTCGCCGTTGTTGATAACGCAGGCTCCTTCTTCCGTTCCTACCGTGACTTCCTGACCGGTGCCTTCACCGGTAAAGGTGACTTCTTCCAACCCGGAGGCGGAGTCGAGATCCGAGGTGAGGGTGACGGTAAAGGATTCGTCTTCCCTGGCGTCGACCGTAACGAGGTTGCGCTCCTCGGCGTCAGAGAGATCCAGAGTGACGGATTCGGCGGTCGTCGTGACTTCGACGCTCTGGTCCACATCGACGAGCGAGACGGTCATTTCTTCCTCGGCAGATCCTGTGTTCACCACCTGGTAACCGGAATCCGGAAGATAGATCAGAGCTCCGTCCATTTCCGTGCCGATCGGATCCTTATTGTAAACGTCCGGATCATAACTGGAAAAGTCGCCGTTCGCGGAAACCGCGATCGTATTTCCGTCCGAATCCAGTATCTTAAAGTCGGCCGAATCGATGTGCATCATCTGACCGGTTCCGTAGTACCCGTAGACCTGGTTGCTGCCTCTGTTGTCCCAGGTCTTCTTTACAGCAGAGTACGGGATACAGGAAATATCATTGGAAATACCGGAATACTTATAATAGTATTTGTAGTCGCTTCCCCACCAATAGTCGTCATTCATATGATATTTCCATTTATAAGAGCTCCCGCTCTTTGTGACGGTAATGTATCTCAGTTCTCCCGGGAAGTTGGGATCGTATACATTGATGCGCGTCGTGGTACTGCTGACATGCTGGATCCCCATACCGAGGACCTGATGTCCGCCACGAACATAATTGCCGTATTCGTTGCGTCCTGCGCCCCAGATGGAGACCAGCGTCGGCATTCCTTTCTTTTTGCCTTTGCTCACTTCATCGATAATCGCGCCGATCCTGTTATCGAAGCTGTCCTCGATCTTACTCATATGAGTGCCATACTGACCCACATGAAGGGCATTGATGAATGATTTGAGGTTTATGCCGAACTTGCTGCTGTAGTTTCTCAGTGCCAGACGATCGATCGTTTTGGCGCTGCTGTTGAAGCTGCTGACGGTGACGCCGTTTCCTTTTGCGGCGATCATTGCGGAGGCTGCGCAGATCCCTGTACAGCTTCCGCCCCAGGTACCCAACTGATTGTACAGCCATCTTGCCTGAGTCGGACTGAAGGTGATCTGGTAATCTGAAAGCGGGATAGAATCGTATTCACCGTAACCGAAATCGTCTGAGCTGTTGCAGAAGCTGAAGGAATAATCCTGCAGTTTCAGCGGTTTCACCGTCAGCTTATAGGACTTTTTCCCGGCCTTGTACTGTTTCGTCGCCTTGCTGGCAACTGTGATCTTCGCGCTTCCGATCGCTTTGACAGTGACTTTTCCGGAGGTCTTGTTGACCGTCGCGACGTTTTTGTTGCTGGAGCTCCAGGAGATCGCGCCGTTCGTCTTTTTTGTCTTCAGCTTGACGGTAAAGGTGCTGGTGTTCACCTTCCGGGCGAGAGAGGAGGTCTTGAAGGCCAGCTTCGGGGCCGCTTTGACGATCTTAAAGCTGCGGCCGATCTTGCCTTTATAGTTTCCTTTTCCGGTGATCGTGACCTTGGCCTTGGAAGTGCTGGTGCTGATCTTCTTGTTGTTGGAATAGCTGAGGGTATAATCCTTACCGGCTTTTAATGTCTTCCAGGTACCGCCCAGCTTGACCTTGACTTTCAGGGAGGAAAGCTTGACGGCTTTGCCGGTATAGGCCATGTTCTTGACACCGGTGACCTTGACGTTCTTTGAAATGGGTCTCCGGGTGATCTGGAACGTTTTGGTGATCGAACCGGAATACTTGCCGATTCCCTTGATGGTGACCTTGGCTGTTCCGGCGTTTTTGTTGCGGGAATAGCTCAGAGTATAATCCGTCCCTTTGACCAGCTTTCTGGTGCCGAGCTTGACCACAGGAAGGGGCTTGCGGGTCTTTCCGTTGTAGGTGAAGGCTTTGGTCAGCGTGACCGAGGCCTTGGTGAGGCTCTTGGTAAAGTGTACGGTCGTATAGTCGCCGATCGCGTTCGGGCCTCCGCAGTTCTGCCAACGGGTCGAACTGCTCGGGAAATAGATATCACT
Organism: uncultured Lachnospiraceae bacterium; assembly: GCA_902795985.1. Next base: position 4,627 of record CADBNG010000357.1, on the reverse strand, counting down.
GAGGTTATAGAATGAATGGTAACCCAGCGTGATGATGTTGAGCGGGATGCGGACGCTGCTCAGGGAGCTGCAGTAGTAGAACGCGTAATCCCCCACAGTCGTCAGGGCTGCCGGGAAATAGGCGTTCGTCAAATTGTAGCAGTTATAAAATGCATATCTTCCGATCGACCGGACGCCGGAAGGTACGGAGATCCTGCTCAGATAGGAACAGGATGCGAAGGCATAATCTCCGATAAAGGAGACATTTGTGCCGTTGAATTTGACATCTGTCAGATAATAGAGACCGTAAAATGCGTAATCGCCGATGGAGGTGATGTTCTTGCCGATCACGACTTTTTCTATGGAATAACGATAGTTGTTATACCAGGGAACGGAGGAGGAACCGGTGTAGTCCGTCATATCCCCGCGGCCGCCGATGGTAAGAGTATAGGCACCGCTCGAGTCATAGGATACCGCCCAGGTGGCGGCCGCACCGCAGGAGCCGCTGGCTACGACGGTACCTGCATCGGCAGCTTCCACCTTCGCGCTTTCTTCCTCGTTTTCGGTCTGGAGCTCGGTGTCTTCTTTTTCTTTGCTGTCCTCTTTGACGGGGTCCGCATCCTCTTTCTCGACAGAATCCTTATCGTCCTCTTTGACCTCCGCAGGCTCGGCTTCATCTTCTTCTGTCAGAAGGTCTTCTTCCGTGTCCGCGGGATCTTCGGTGAGGGCTTCTTCGCTGTCCGGATCTTCGGGCAGGTCCGCGTCTTCTTCCTCTTCTTCTTCCACATCCGGATCGTTTTCATCGGCTTCTTCGACGACCTCACCGTCTTCAGCCTCGGGATCCTCTGCGGGATCTTCTTCCGGCTCTGCATAGGCCTCAGGGCTGAGAATATGAGCTTCAGTCCATTCATCCGCTGCGAATTCTTCATCCGCGGTCCAGTCAGTGACCGCATCAGCACCCAGCAGGAAAGCGGTCCATTCCTCTGTGGCGCGGTCCAGATCGGCAGCAGGATCCAGAATAAAGTAGGGGAGTTCCGGGTCAAAGCGGACGATGACCCAGGCAACATCGAAACCTTCTTTGTCCTTGCCGGTGATCAGAGCCTGGTCCAGCGGGACGCTAGCGAGGAGATCCGAAAGGAAAGCGGACGCGGTGCTCCGTTCGGTTCCGGGAGGCAGGAGATCGAGAGCGAGTTCATAGGCGGCCTCCAGGATCTCGAGATCGGTGGCGTCGTCTTCATAGGCAAGCTGGCTGATGGCGTCTTCAAGCAGTGAGCCGTCTGCCAGGGGATCTTCTTCCTCAAGTTCGATGGCGAGATATTCCCCGTCTTCATCCTGAATGACCGAGGGAGCCTCATCGGTATCGGAGAGGCCCTCCGGATCGATGGCATCGGAAGAGGGGACGGAGATGCTGCCGTCCGCTTCTTCTTCCGCAGGGACGGGGGTGACTTCTTCGGCATAGGCCGCCAGAGGTGCGGATAATACCAGGATCAGAATGATGAGGTACGAAAGCAGGCGGATGGAAAATCGCTTTTTCATGAGAAGCCCTTTCTTTTTTGGTGCCGGTAAAGATTTCCGGGGTACGGGTCGTACGAAACAGAGTTACAAAAATATCTGATATTTAGTGGGTAATTATAGTTATTATATAGTATAACCACCAGATTGTGTTAAGCAATTTGAAATTGTTCCGGTTTTTGACATCCGCCCGATGCGGTCCGGGCATAAAAGCCGGCGGCCGGAGATCGGCCGCCGGAGGAAGCGTTACTGTTTCTCAAAAGATCGCTTTGTCTTATTATTTTTCGATAACGGCTCCGTCATCGGCCGCGACATAGGCGATTTCTTCTCCGTTGAATGCAAGAGTCACTTTTTCGCCGTTATTGATGACGCAGGCTCCTTCCTCGGTTCCGAGGGTCACTTCCTGACCGGTTCCTTCACCGGTAAAGGTGATTTCGTTGAGTTCACCGGTTTCAGCGTCTTCGGCAAGGGTCTGCACTTCGAAGCTTTGTCCTTTCTCTGCGTCGATGACCGCCTTGTTAATGCTGTTATCGGAATCGACCTCGAGCCGGACCGAGTCGGTCTCGGTGTTAACGGAGATGCTCTGATCGTTATCCAGCAGGGTAATATCCAGACCGGTTTCGTCCTCCGAAGTATTCACGACTTCGTAGGTGCCGCCGGAGGGAAGGTAGAGCAGTGTGGAATCCAGCTCGATATCCGCGCCCTGGAACAGGAAGATCTCATCCGACGAGGAGGAAAATTCCCCGTCCGTCATCTGCGCCACAACGTTACCTTCCGCATCCCGGATTTCAAAATCCTTCGCGGCGACGAACATGGAGGAAAGAGCGGATTTGCTGCCTTTCCGGTTGTTCCACATCGATTTGTATTCCCCGGCAGTGGCATAAGTGATCCAGCCGTGGCTGTAGGACCAGTAGTCATAATCCGGATGGGTGTAGGACCATCCGTAATAGGAACCGGAACTGTATTTGTACAGGCGGATGTAACGGGTCGTATAAGGATCGTTGCAGTCGTAGACATAGAGGTAAGCCGTGGTACTTGAAATGCCCTCGACCTTATAGGCAACCATCGCATGGCCGGCGCCGTAGCCGTCGTAGATTTCGACCAGGACCGGTTTGCCTTTTTTCACAACAGAAACAAGAGAGTTGATTTTGTTTTTATGATTCCGTTTAAAGCTCTGCGCCTTATCACTGAGCTGCGATACGAACATGGCTTCAACGAGCTGATCAAGACGGGTGCCCGACGTTTTATAATAATCGTATTGGGAAAGGTCTTCCGGGTGTTTGGCGGAAGAATCAAAATAGGAAGGCTTCATTCCGCTTCCGGAAGTATTCAGCATCATGCTCATCGCGCTTATGCCGTAGCAGACGCCGCGCTTGCCTAAATCGGAATGTTTGTTATAAAGGGTGCTGGCCTCTGTGCTGCTGTAGAACAGCCGGAAGGTCGAAAGCGGGATATAGGAAATCGTATAATTTGAGAAGGATAATCTCAGCTCAGCGGGTTTTAAGTACCGGAGAATCAGTTTATAAGATGCCGAACCCGCCCGGTATTTGGAGGTTGCCCTGCTTTTGACGGTGATTTTTGTGGTTCCGACCTTTTTCGGGGTGACTTTTCCGCTTTTGGAGTTGACGGACGCCACCGCGGTTTTGCTGGACTTGTAGGTCAGGGTCAGGCTGCCGGAGGCCTTTTTGGTGGCCTTGCGGGTAAAGGAGCCCGCATTGGCGGTACGGGTGAGCTTGCTGCTGGCAAATTTCAGCCCCGGGCTGGCCTTGACGATCTTAAAGGAACGGGCGATGGTTCCGGCGTAGTTTCCCTTGCCGGTGATGCTCACCTTCGCCTTGGATTTGGACGTGCTGATCTTTTTGTTGTTGGTGTATTTTACCGTATAATCTCTCCCGGCTTTTAAGGTTTTCCAGGAGCTGCCGATCTTTACTTTGACCTTGAGAGAGGAAAGCTTGCGGGCTTTCCCGTTATAGGGCATGTTTTTGACGCCGGTGACCTTGACGTTCTTTTTAATCCACCTTTTTGTGATTTTAAAGGATCTGGTAATGGAACCATCATAGGATCCCTTGCCTTTGATAGTGACTTTCGCGGTTCCGACGTTGACGTTTTTGGAATAGGAAAGAGTATAGTCCGTGCCTTTTCTCAGCGTTTTGGAACCGAGCTTCACGGTCGGCAGCGGCTTGCGGGCTTTCCCGGTATAAGTTACGGATTTGCTCAGGGAAACGGATGCCCCGGTAATGCTCTTCGTATAGTGTACTGTCGTATAATAGCCGATCGCATTCGGACCGCCGATGTTCTGCCAGCGCGTTGAGCTGCTCGGATAGTAAACATCCGAAAGACTGCTGAACGATGAGGAGCCAAGTGTAATGACACTGGCCGGAATCTTGACACTGGAGAGGGAGGAGCAGCTGTAAAAAGCGTAATTTCCAACCGTGGTCAGCGTGGACGGGAAATAGGCCTTTTCAAGATTGTAGCAGTATGCAAAAGCGTAACTTCCGATGGCACGGACACCGGACGGTATGGAGGCTCTTGTCAGAGAAGAGCAGTTATAAAACGCGTAATCTCCGATGAAGGACACGTTGGTTCCGTTGAACTGAATGCTGGAAAGGGAATTGAAATACTGGAAGGCATGGCTTCCGATGGAAGTAATGTACTTTCCGATGATGACCTTGTTGATGGAGCCGGAGTAGTTATACCAGGGCGTGCTGCTGTAGCTCGAATAATCGTTCATATCGCCGCGCCCGCCGATGGTCAGTGTATACACATAGGAGTAGGTACTGCTGTTGTAAACCTGACTGATTTCCCAGGTCGCGAAAGCGCCGCAGGTTCCGCTGGAAACGACGGTACCGGCATCCGCAGCGCGGACAGAGGCGGTTTCCTCTTCCTCAACGGCAGCAGGAAGGGTCTCTTCTTCTTTTTCGGAAGATTCCTTTACGGCCTCTTCCTTTTCCGCGTCTTCCGTTTCAGCAGTGCTCTTCGTATCTTCTTTGACTTCCTCTTCGGATTCTATGGCTTCCGGTTCCTCTTCTTCGGGTTCTTCCAAAGAAGCGTCTTCCGTTTCCTCCGCAGCGTCTTCCTCCGGATCGTCGGCAGGCTCCGCTTCCGTATCCTCCGGTTCGGCCTCCGTATCCTCCGG
>CADBNG010000356.1 GCA_902795985.1 uncultured Lachnospiraceae bacterium | reverse complement strand
GTCCATTCCCCAGAGAGAATCCCGGTATTTTTCCGGAAGGACAAATTCCTGATTCTGGAGGACGTCGTCCTTTACAAGACGGTCCGCTTTAAGAATCCGGCGGTCCTGACAGAACATGATGCCGAGGACATATTCCGCGACCGAAGCGGCATTTCTGGCAGGGGTGTTCTTAACCGTAATCCCTTTGCGGGTGGCGTATCCTACGTCCACCACGGTATGGACGCCGCCCCGGCAGCAGATCAGCAGTTTCAGCTTTGCGGCCGCATCGAGAATTTCGCTGTCGATCAGATCGAATTCGCAGATCAGGATCTCATAGTCCGGGATCAGCTCCAGAATCTCCTCATGGGTGGAGGGAATCCGTTCCGGCAGGGCGTAGCCGGCATAATGGAAAGTGAAATCCGGAAACTCCTTCTCTATTCTTTTGTCAATATCCGCCAGTACCAGTACGTTCATGCTTTCTTCCCGTCCGCGGAAAATCCCGCGGCCGTTCCTTTCCGTAAAAGTCGATTTACTGCTGCTTTTTCTTCCGGCTTTTCCGAAGCTTTTCGGACCGGGAAAGAAGATCCTTTTTGTCCCCGGGTTTCGCGTCAAAGACACCGGTGTTTTCCGGCACAAAATCCAGATGCGCCTCCCGTTCTTCAAACGGATACAGGAGATCCGGAAGCTGTTCTTCAATAGCCCGGATATCCTTTTCAAACTCCGGATACTTCAGCCAGGTTTTCGTATTGTTGATGGACCATTCCGGTTTGAAACGTTCTTTCGGGGACGTATGGGTCAGCCCGATGAAGCCGGCGATGGACCGGGCCGTTTCCTCATAACGGTAAATCAGGTCCTCGTACTGCAGATAGTATACGCGCGGATCGCTGCTTTTTGAATGGTGCAGTCCGCGGAAGTAATCGATAAATGCCTGCACGTCCCCGCTGTTCGGCATGAAGCTGGTGACGCGGCCGGAAAAATAGCCGTTGGTCATCACATAGACGTCCCGGGGATCCCGGTCCACGATGATGGAACGGAAATCGTCGAAGTAATCACCGCCCTCCGTCGGATCCTCCAGGCAGAACAGCTGTTCCAGCATGATCGGCCGCGAGGTGTCAAAACCGCTGGCGGCAAAAAGCCGGTCGAGATATTCACGGGTCGCCGCGACAAATTCCTCTTCGGAGACGGCGGTGAAATAACGTGTCCGGTACGGCGGCCAGACCGCTTCGGGCTTCACTTTTCCGAGAACCCGGTCGATGCCTCCGCGCAGATAGCGGTATTTTTTCTTTTCAAACCGGCTGCGCAGATCCTCCGGATCCACGGAGCTTTTCCCCTGCCAGGTCACCTGAACCAGGGAATTCACATATTCTTCCGACAGCTTTCCATACTGCTGATGGGTGAGAACGTTGATTTTATCCTTTTCATGCAGATGGCAGCGTCTCAGGAACCGGACGATCGCCGCGTTGACGCTGATCCTCCGGCGGCTTTTCGTCAGATGGTAGCGCAGATCCTCAATCCCGTCCGGCTGCTGGAGAAGCTGAAATTCCAGATGGGGATTGCAGAACTGGACGTCTTCAAATTCCTTAATAAGATCCATACAGGCGGAAGCGCCGGTGGCGCCGTAGCCGGTTACTCCGATGATCATACCTGTAAACCTGTGCCTGCGGCAATTCCTTTCTGATTGAAAAACATTGTTTCGTGTTCCGGATTTATTCCCTGCCGGATCCTTCTTCAGGTTCCGGAGTTTCGGCGGCCGGACTTTCTTCCTTTTCGGCTTCCGGAGTTTTTTCCTGCCCCGGTTCACCGCTGCCGGAAGCGGCCGCTTTCTTTTTCTTCTTTTTGAAGATGGATTTCAGCATGGCCAGATCCGAACGGCGGATCAGGATCATATCCGCGGCGGAAATATGAGCCCGGCGGCAGAAATAGGCGATGAATACGACGCCGCAGACCAGGTTTCCGATGCTGGTGGCAAGAGCCGCCCCCTCGATGCCCCAGACGGGGATAAAGGCCAGGTTCAGAACCACGTCCACAACGATTGCGACGCTCAGCATCGCCACGTTCAGAATCTGTTTCTTATGAATGATATTATACTGGGCGATCAGCTTGAAATAGCTGATGGCCAGGGCGCCGAAAGAAGTGATCAGCACCACCGGATAAGCACCGGAGAATTCCGCCCCGTACAGCAGATTAATCGCCCATTGACCGAAGATGAAAATCAGGATGCACAGAAAAACGGAAGCCCAGAAGCCCAGACGCGAGACCTTGGCGACCTCGTAGTCGTCGGCTCCCTTGGCCAGCTTGGAGACCAGGACGCCTTTTAAGGTGTCCGGAATCAGCACAATCTTATCGGAAAGGGAAAGACCGAGGGAGTAAATCCCGATCATGGAATCCGTGATGATGTTGTACTGCCGCAGCATCAGTACGTCGATCCGGTAATTCAGGGTGGTCATCAGAAGCGCCAGCATCGGGAAGAAGCCGAATTTGGCCAGATCGATCAGCAGCGGGAACAGGCCTTTGTGGAAACGGGGCTTTACCTTCAGCAGCACAGTGTAGATCACACATTTGCACAGATCCTGGAACAGCAGGATCGAAATCGCCCAGAATACGCTCCTTTTAATAAAAATCCAGAGCAGGGCGACGTAAATAATGTCGAAGATGCTGATGGCGGTCCACCAGGTATTGCGCAGGTTCGGCCGTTCGATCAGGGTGACGTAGGAAACAATATTGGAATAGCCCAGCAGCGGGATCAGGATGAAAACCGCTTTGATTTCCAGCGAAACCGGCAGCGTGAAGGCCAGGGCAATACCGATGGCGAGATAACAGGAATACAGCAGCATGATAAGGCTGACGTAGTCCCTGTAAATCTTTTCCTTGCCGTATTTTTTCCGGAAATAGGGATAGGCCTGGTGCATTCCGAAGGTGATAATGATCGACCCGACGGAGGTGATGCTGCCCACGTAGGCGTTGATTCCCTTTAATTCCGTTCCAAGGTACCGGGCGACAAGCACGGACTGAACAATCCCGATCGCGATGGTCAGAAACCGGGTAAGGATGGAATAGATGTATTCGTTTTGAAGGAATGAAAACAGTTTTTTCGGCACGTTGACAGATCTCTTAAGGGTTCTTCCGCCGGTCAGGCGGCGGCGGGCGCTGCCTGCGGTCTTAAAATTAACTGATACAGTATACCATATTATTGATGTTTTGTCTTTGAAAAAGGAAGAATTACGCGGATCGAAAGGGAGGGTCTCCCTGATACGGCCTCCGTCCGGGGATCGGGCCGGAAAGGTGTCGATGTTTCGTTTGACACCTCGCTTAATGTAAATATAATAAACATATAAATTATAGCAAACTAACAGGAAGGAAGTATTCGAATGGCTAAGAAAAACGCTCATTTAAAATACACCGTAAAAAAACTGCTCGCCGTGCTTGTTTGCGCGGCAATGGTAATGCCTGTTTTATCCGCATTTAATGCGGAACCGGTATATGCTGCCGGAAATGCATACTACTATGACGCAAACGGCACCAGGCAGAGCGCATCCACACCTGAGCAGGCGCTGGAAATGGCGCAGAACCTCGGAACAGGGATGGGCATCGAGTCGGACTGGAAGCCGGCTTCAAGGCTTACGATCAAAGAAGGCAAAACGGTTTATATAGAACTTAACGGCTGCGCGATTGACAGGGGACTCACCGGGCATAAGAGTGACGGCGAAGTGATCTATGTCGACGAAAACGCGTCGCTTACCATCTACGGCGGAACAAAAGAACAGCCGAATCTTAACTGCGAAAACGCGCACTCTGCAAAAGGGTGGGTTTCCGATGAAAACGGGGCAAGAACTGAAAATAAAACTTATTACGGCGGCCTTATAACAGGCGGCTACAGTTCAAACCATGCCGGAGGCATCGATATCTGGAAGAACGCCAGCGTTACGCTCTACTATGTAACGATTGCCGGCAACAGGGCCGAGCAGAACTGGGGCACGGACGGATATGGCGGCGGCGTAAGATTTGCCAGAGACTATGGCAAACTGTTCATGAACTATTCAAACATCATCTATAACTGCGCATATAATGACGGCGGCGGCGTATATGTTAACGGCGGCGCCGGCAGCAAGCGCGCGGACTATTGCCAGCTGCGCATGACGCAGAGCCATATCGACTACAACTGCTGCGAAGACAACGGCGGCGGGGTGGCAGTTGACGGAAAGAAGTTCAAAATAGTGGGGGATGCTGCCCTGATCAGCGATGTCAGCTCCATACCGGCAAAAGACGCATGGCAGAGCGGTTGCTCGTTCGGCGGCGCGTACTACAATGACAGCGAGTACGGAAGCACAATAGCATTTAACAAAGTCTGGAACAGCGACAGCAGCGGCGGTGGCGGCGGCGTTTACATCTGGAACTGCAAAAACACCGTAAACGGCGTTAATATCATCGGAAACGCAGCGGAAAGAGGCGGAAACGGCGGCGGTGTATTCACAAAAGACTCCGAAGAGGTTATTACACACTGCAATATTTTTCATAATTCAGCGGACAAACATGGCGGCGGTATATATGTCAACAATAAACTCACAACGGTAAGCAACTCAACGGTCTTCGGCAACACAACGGCCAAAAACGGCGGCGGTATCTGGATCGATTCAGATGTTGACATGGTGGCTCAGGGTAAACTGATCATCAGAGGCAACACATCATCTGAGAGCGGCGACAACAACATTTTCTTAAGAGGGGGCACTTTTTCGGATTCTTATATTGTTGCAAGCGGGCTGTCGAACGATGCATATCTTGGCATAACCGTTGACCAGGGCCATTCAAAGCTGGTCGCATGCGGACCGACAAGAAAAAGCGGTGATTTGAACAAAGGCGAGACATTTGACCAGCGCTGCTTTGTAAGCGACAATAATGCCTATTATCTATACTGGAACTGCGAAACAAACCCATGGTATGATCCCACTGCCACAGATCTTTCAGGTCAGGAATCATTTTACAGATGGGTAGTAGCGGCAGATGTATCAAAAATGCCCTCGGGATACAGCTCGGGAGGAAAACCTGAATCGGTCGTATTTACTCCGGATGAAGGATCGGGGACAAAGAAGAGCGAAGAAAAATACAGTGTGGGTGATATCGAATACGACCTTCTTCAGGGAATGTTCGAGATGCCTTCTTTCGTGGATGCGGACGCGGATCTCGATCAGACATTTTTCTATAGTGACGGATATTTTCTGGGCGACCCGAAGGTCTATAACGAGCATCTTGCGACGATGTCATTTGCGCTCGCGCTTTCCGCAAGCTATTCAAACAAGGGTAATGAAGAAAGCGGCGACGGCCTTTATTACGCAAACGGCGGCAGCGTTTATTACCCCGTTAAAATCAACAATGTCGTGCAGTTCTTTAAGAACATCGGCATCCGGGAAGAAGATATATCCATTAATGAATATAACTTCGAGAAGCCGGGTACGGAGACCATGGGCGTTTCCATCGGAAGCAAAACGATAGGAGACAAAACGCTTGTTGTGCTCGGAACAAGAGGCGCCGGATACGAGGCGGAATGGGCCGGCAATGTTACGGTGGGCGCGTCCGGCGAAGCGGCGGGCTTTTCAAGCGCAGCCACTATTGCGTTTTCCGAACTCGAAAACTATCTTGATGAGCATAACATCATCGGCGCAAGTCCCGATACGATATTCTGGCTGTCGGGCTATTCAAGGGGAGGCGCGACGGCCAACCTCACAGCCAAACGGATCATCGACAAATATGATAATAACGGAACCCATACCTTTGCGTATCCGCTGGAGGCTCCGCAGGGAGGTCTGGATTCCGAGGAAAGATTCCCGGAGGCTTATTACTGCATTCATAACGTCGTCAACAACGAGGATATCGTTACCTATGTGGCGCCGTCTGAAATGGGATTCAAGCGCTACGGCGTAGACCACTTTGTGCCCGGCACAGCGGCGGACAGCTCGAATGTTCAGAGACTCATCACCAGCGTCAGTATTAAGGACGATTCGGGAACTATCATCAAAACGATCCCTGTTACAAAATACAGAGACAACAGTCCGGCGGTCGGAGACGCCTACAAAGCGATCCGGAACGAGATGGTAAAGCAGCTGCACGCCGTAGACGACCAGATCGTATATGACGACTATTTCAATGAGGCAACGCTTTACTTTATTGATAATACGATAAACGGGGATAACAAAGCATCCCTGATCGCTGAGGCTACCGGAGAACGCACTCTTGGCGTTGACACGGCAGCCCAATACATACCGAAGCTGTTCGAATATCTTCAGTCATACGGATTTAATTACGCGACAAAAAATAACCAGAAAACGGATGACTTCAGGAGGTTTTACTCAACCGAAAAAATCGCCGGCGATATCAGCTTCCAGCAGGCGGTAAGTGTGCTTTGCGGTATAGCTTTCTCGCTTGACGCAAAGTCTATGGAAGGCATGATGGATGTGTTCGGCAATCTTATGGACCGAATCGATAAACAGGGCCTTTATCTCAAAGGCTTCTGGAGAAACAATTCCGAATGGGATGAATACAATTCCTATTCGGAGATATCCGGCGGCAAGATCGACGCGGTCATAAATGATCTCTGGAATTGCGTAGCAACAAGGGATGAAATGAAGGGGTACAAGTCTCTTTATGATGTTATGGACGAATCCCTTGTGGACCAGATCAAGGCTGTCTGGAGGCCGCTCGTATTTCCGCTGCTGTATTTTGCCCATACGGATTATCAGAAAATGGGCTCCGATGTGGTGGGAACGATTGCTTACAATGCAATGCGTATGATGCAGAACCACTATCCGGAGGTGACACTCAGTTATTTAAGGGCGAGCGACAGCTATTACCAGAATGGAAATAATGATTCCTACAAGGACGTAAAACAGGGCAATATCAATACATGGGCCGAAAACCCGGTTGTGGCTGTCGTAACACATGTTGCGGAGGACGGGACGATAACAACGGAGACTATCCCGGAGGACCGATTCGGCGACGGCGCGGTATTGAAATCCGAGAAAGACTCGATTGCGTTTGCCACCCAGGAACAGGCCTATTCCACGACGCTCCGCTGCGGTTATGTGGGAAGCACAGGACCAAAGAGCATGTTCATATACAACGCGCCGCTTACAGCTGAGGAAATAAGAAAGGGATGTGAGACCTATCCGGATGTTGCGATCGAGCTTTACGCTGCATACGGAGGCGGCAACATTTCCAACAGACTGGTTCTGCCGGTCCGATTTGATTATGTCGGGGACGTATGTTTCCGCAGCTATGTTCTGCAGGAATACGAAAGAAGATTTGTGCAGACCGAGCCGGAATCCATGCTGGTCGGAAATACGAAGGACATCAGATTCCGGGATTATGTGGATGAAAGCTATACCGAGGAGATCAAAGATCCGAGGACGGGAGAGGTTATCGAAAGGCGGACCACCCATACAGACTTTGTTAAATGGAAAATATACAAGGTGATAAACAGGAACGAGCAGGAAGAAGTTACCGACCCGGCTGTTATACGGCAGATAGCAGGAAAGAACTTCGATATCAGCTCGGAAAATACCACCGTTCAGATGATGGGGCAGGATCTGTATCTGGAGCCTGTGTTCAGGGAATACTATCGGATTAAGAGGGCGGAGATTGCGCCTGCTCCGGTATCGAGAACCAATCCGCTGCTTCCGAAGGTTACGTATTATACGTTCTTTGATGAGAACGGCTCGCTTGTGGACAGCACGGTGACGCCTGTAAAGATCAACTGGGAGCAGGAAGATCTGGTTGAAGGAAACACTTATAATTTCAGAGCGGTGGTCAGGGACCTGACATACGAAGAAGCCTGTCCGGTCGTAGAGAATCCGGAGCAGGCGCCCGGTTTCTGGTTCGAAGAAAACGCCCAGGTAAAGGTTGTCGGAACCTATTTGACCGGGGGCGATGCAGAGGCCGCCAATTACTCGGGCGAACTGGTGATGTCGGAAAACCGCGCAAAGGTTCAGATTTTCGCTCCGTTTGACATAAGCAATGCCTGGAGCATCATCATTCATCCGTATGACATTGTTACGGGTGAACACTTTGCGCCGGAACTGTATGTTTACCGCTGCGCGAGGGAGGAAAGCGCGGATGAACTCGGCATCCCCGTATTTGCAAACAGGAAATTAGTGAGCTGGGTGAAAGACGAAGAAAACTCCGACAACACCCACAGCGAATATACTGCGAATTATGTGCCGGTTGTGGACAGGATAGAAGTCATTGTGACCGGCAACGCATCGATCGGGGAAGCGCGGCCGTCTGTCACAGGGCTGAAGATTCACAGCGGCGAAAGATCCTGGTATATAACGGATGAGCAGTATCTCAGCAGTAAGTGGAGATCATCGATGAACGGCATCCCTGACGGAACCGTTCCTGCCACGCCGGACAATGAACTGGTTGAGCCGGGCGAACGTATCGAGGGTGAATATGTCCTCGACATGAACGGAACACCGGTAGTGGATTCGGACGGGAGCGTTCAGATTATAAGCGGACAGTTCGCGTTTTCCGATGATGTCCAGATCGTTGTGGAGGATGAGCTCTGGCGTGAGATTGAAGTGAGCTCCGCAACTGTTACAGACACATCCGTGGAACAGGAAGAGTGGGATTACTCCGTCAGACTCAACGTCCTTTACGAGCCTGCCCGCAGGATCGTGACAGATGTGGGCGACTCGGGGCTTATGGTGTTTAACTACGGCACGACTCCGGAGCAGATCGCAACGAAGCTGACAGGGCTTAAGATACCGGTAACGCTCGGCGGCTACGATTCGCCGACGGTCCAGCTCCCCGAAAGCAAAGGCGAGGTTATGACCGCAGCACCGCGGGACCTGAGCGGATATGACATGACAGAGACCGAACGGCAGCAGTTTACGGTACCATGCCCGCTCGTAAGTGAAGAATATGACCTCGGAAGTTTCAACTATAAAGATATTTCAGTGCTTGTCGGGGCTGCGCCGCAGGCAAGCACTCCGGATATCTATCCGGAAAGCGGTGTATATGAAGAGAGCGCGGATGTCTTCATTTATCATGACAGCTACGACGCTGAAATCATGTATGCGGTGAAGGCTGTTGAAGCAACATTTGATGAGGACGGCAGCGAGACTACGGAAGAGCCGGCCTTCGAGCCGGAAGACTTTGAAGAGTCGGATTATCCGTATATCCACATTGGTGAGCAATACATAGGGCAGAGGGTTTATGTATGCGCATATGCAAAGAAAGAGGGCAGGAGCAACAGCAACCGTGTGATCCACAGCTACAGGATAATGACCACATATGAGGAAACCGATTATGTGGATCAAAATGGCGAGGAGCAAACGCCCGAACTTGCGATGCAGCTTATCGGCAGCGATACAGATATTACTTATCTTTCGGATAATGATACCGGCTGGTATGCGGCAGCGGAGGACCTTACGATCGAAGGCAGAGTGGTGGTTGAAGGAGATGTTAATCTCATCCTCTGCGACGGAGTGACGCTTAATATACCGAAAGGAATAAGCATTCCTGAAGACAGCAGCCTGACGATATGGCGTCAGGCCGGAACGGAAACAGGAACACTTATTGCCGGAGCTGAAGCGGATGACGGAAAAGCGGGCATAGGAACGGTCGGCGCGGAAGCAGGCGGAAGCATAGTGATCAACGGCGGAAACATCACTGCCGCAGGCGGAATGAATAATGCCGGAATAGGCGGAAACGGTAAAGCCCAGATCACGATCAACGCCGGAGAGGTAAACGCGACAGGCGGACAAAACGGTGCCGGCATAGGATCGGGCGAGGGCGATATAACCATTAACGGAGGCGCTGTTACTGCAACAGGAGGAGAAAACGGCGCGGGCATAGGCGCAAGCGCAGGCACATCCGAGAGCACGATAACCATTTCAGGAGGCAGCGTGGAAGCTTATGGAATGGATGGAAAGCCCGGCATCGGAGGCGAATCCGAAAACGAGAGTATTTCCATATCGTGGACTGACAGGGACCATGACTTCATCTATGCGACATCCTTCTCCGGCAGCGGCGGGCTTTCTGTTGAAAAGCCGTTTGCCTTCGAAGATGACGCGGAGAAGCTCACAGTCACACTTGAAGAAGTTGAGGAAATGACCGGAAGGAAGCTTGTGCCTTCGGATCATAAGCACCGCTATGGATTTACAGCAGACGGTCCTGTGATGACTGCCGTATGCGAAGGAGTCCAGTGTCCGGATGCGGATAAGGAATACAGTATCACGCTTGAGGCGGAAAATGCCGAATATGATGAAAACGAGCACGGCGCGACGATCGAAGGGCTCGCGGAATTCAATGAGGCAACGCAGCTTGGTGTAAGCACAGACAACATTAAATATAAAGACAAAGAAGGGCAGCAGGTAGAAGGCGTTCCTGTCGAGGTTGGCGAGTATACCGCGGAGCTTACGCTTGGCAAGGGCGATAAGGCAGCTACCGCTTCCGTGGAATTTGAGATCACACAGATACAGTGGTCAGAACCGGAATATATCTGGAGCGAGGATAATAAGACAGTTACCGCAAGCAGATATAAAACAGCCAAACCGGACGAGAAGGAAACAGAAACGGTTGATGCTGCATCTGAGGTCATTTCTGAAGCGGATTGCGAACATGCAGGCTCTGTGAAGTACACTGCAGTATTTGAAAACGAGGCATTTGCGGAGCAGGAGAAGACAGCTGCCGTACCTGCCCTTGGGCATGACTGGAGCGACTGGGTTACCGTTAAGGCTGCGAGTGAGAGTGAGGAAGGATTAAAGACCAGAACATGCAGGCGCAATCCGGAGCATGTGGAGGAAGAGATAATACCGGTTCAGCCTCATGAACACGCGCTGGATAAGACAGCTGCAAAAGCTGCGACATGCACAGCGGATGGAAACATTGAATACTGGACATGTTCAAGCTGCGGCAAGATCTATTCCGATGAGACCGCGCAGACAGAGATAAAGGCCGGGGATACGGTTATCCTGCGTACCGGACATGACTGGAGCAACTGGAGCGTGACTCAGGCCGCAACATGTACTGAGGCCGGCGTTGAAGAGCGCGTCTGCGCAAATGATCCGTCCCATACGGAATCCAGACAGATAGCTGCAACGGGACACGAATGGAGCGAATGGGCAGAAGCAACACCTGCCACATGCGAAGAAAGAGGTCTTGATGAAAGACACTGCGTACACGCAGGATGCAGCGAAAAGCAGACAAGAGAAACAGAAGCAACAGGACATGTATGGGGCGACTGGAACAGGACAGCAGACGCCACATGTGAAGAGGCCGGTGAGGAAGAGCGCGTATGCGAGAAAAATTCTGAGCACATTGAAAAACGCGCTGTTCCTGCACTCGGTCATGACTGGCTCGAGTGGCAGGTGACATTAGAGCCTACGGAAGAGGCGGAAGGCCAGGAAAAGCGCACATGCAGTGCGAATCCCGATCATGAAGAGACGCGCCCAATCCCTGCGCTTACGCATGTACATGATCTTACGGAATATGTGCGCGTAGAACCTGAATGCGAGCAATACGGAAATATTCAATACTGGTATTGCGAAGGGTGCGGCAGATATTATCTTGATGAAGACGCAACAACAGAAACCTATCAGGAATTCACATTGATCGAACCGCTTGGTCATGACTGGGATGACTGGTTCACGACTATAGAACCTACCTGCAATGCTAAAGGGGAAGAGATGCATATCTGCCTGAGAGACAGCGGGCATGAGGAAACACGGGCAACACCTGAGCTTCTCCATGTACCCGGACCCGCGGTGGAGGAATTTGTTCATGAGCCCGGATGCACTGAAAGCGGCTCAAAGGAAATCGTATACTACTGCGTCAACGGCGGCGAGGAAATGAGCAGACTGCATATTGAACTGCCTGCAACAGGCCACATAGACCTTGACTACATCCCGCCTGTTGCCGCAACATGCGAGGAAGACGGAAAAACAGGTTATTACTATTGCAACGACTGCGGAAGAATGTACGAGGAAGCGGATTGCGCGAAGCAGCTGAACGAGCAGGATATCATTGTGCCGAAGACCGGTCACAGGTGGAGTGAGTGGGTTACCACGATCGAAGGTACCTGCGAGGAAGACGGCGCAAGAGTACGTGTGTGCGAGAACAACCCCGCGCATATAATGTCAGAAATCATCTATGCAACCGGGCATACACTGGACAGAATCGAAGCGGCTGCGCCAGGCTGCGAAACAGACGGAAACAACGAGCATTATCACTGCAGCAAATGCGGAAAGTACTTCAGCGATGAAGAAGGCAGGAATGAGCTCCAGGAGAGTGACGTAGTGATTCCGGCCAGCGGCCATAAATGGGACAGCGGTGTGGTTACCACAAAGCCGACGCCGGACAAACCGGGTATGATCAAGTATACCTGCACGGTCTGCCAGGCGACGAGAACAGAGCCGGTTCAGTATGTTGCGCCTAAGAAGATCACGCTGGATAAGACGTCTGCGGATCTTGCCGTCGGTGAGACCCTGAAGCTGAAAGCGACGATCACCCCGTCGGATGCGACGGACAAGACGGTCACCTGGACGAGCAGCGATCCGTCGGTCGCGACCGTTGACGGGAACGGAAAGGTCAGGGCGGTGACGTACGGAAAGGCGACCATCACGGCAAAAACCGTGAACGGCAAGAAAGCCACCTGCAGGATTCAGACCCGCTTCAGCGATGTCGATGATCCCGGCAGATCCTACTATGAGGCCGTTTACTGGGCTGTGGACAACGGAATTACGAAGTGCACGAAGACCTTCAAGCCGGACGATACCGTCACAAGAGGTGAATTCGTGGCCTTTATCTGGAGACTGGCCGGACAGCCGAAATCCTCTGCAAAGATCAATATGACGGATGTCAACTCCAAAACGCAGTTCTACGATGCGATCCGCTGGGCTGTGGGCAAAGGCATTATCAAGGGTTACAAAGATAAGACTTTCAAGCCGGAAAACGGAGTGACCCGCGGCGAAGCGGCCACCATGCTGTGGCGTTATGCCGGCAAGCCCAATCCGAAGACTACTCAGAGCCCGTTCCCG
>CADBNG010000355.1 GCA_902795985.1 uncultured Lachnospiraceae bacterium | reverse complement strand
CGCATCACTGTTTTCTGTTCCCATTCGTCGACGCCCCATTTTTCTCGGACAGGTAAATACTGCTGCCCGTCAAAAGCGTATACATTCGGCAGGAAACGGATGAAATTCGGTGTCAATGCCATCGTATAGGCTCCCTGCCATTTCATCCGGATCCGGTCCCCAACCTTAAGCTCTGGCTGATCCTGCAATACAGTAATCCTGTCCTTTTCCAGGCAGGTGCATCCGCAGAGCACCTGCTCCGGGATCCTTTCCCTGGCTCCGGAATCATAATGTTCCACCTGGTAGTTATTCTTATGGAAAAAGGGATCGATATCCAGCCGGGTTCCGTCGCAGGTCAGGATCCGCTCTTCTCCCACCGTTTTCTTATCAATCACAGACATGAGATAATCCACCAGTGATGCCAGCAGCGCGTTCCCGGGTTCCAGAATCACCGTCACCCGCTCCAATTCAAGATTTTCGCGAATCACCTGGACATAATCGTCATACCCCGGTTTTTCTGGCATCCGGCCATAGTATCCGCCGCCGATATCCACATACGAGAGCCGCAAACCGAACCGCCGCACAATTTCCCCGGCATAATGGCTGATTGCCCGGTAAACCTCCAGGCTCCTGGTGGAAGACGTCCGATGCATATGGATTCCGCGGACTGCCATACCTGAAGCGCAAATCGCGTCCAACGCTGCTTCCAGTTCCCCATTCTCCGCGTCAAAACCGAATCGGCTGGCCCCACCCCCGTTCCGTACCTGATCAGGGCACAGCCTGTCCAGATCCACATTGATCCGGATTCCAATGTTGCAGTCAGTCGGCAGCTCGTTTCCCTGAAGCCACTCCAGTTCCCGTTTCGTTTCAATATTGACATAGGCGCCGCCGCGCAATGCCTCCAGAAAAGTTTCCCGGCTTTTCAAAGGCCCGTTATAGATAATCCGGTTAATCGGAAAACCGACGGATTTTGCTAGAAGGTATTCGTCTTCCGAAACGACTTCCGCGTACAGACCGCAGGCACAGGCCAGGCTCAGTAAGTATGGCAGACTATTCGTCTTGACCGAATACGCCAGCACAGAAGCGTCAAATCCGTCCTGCATAGCCTGTCTGAATTCACGTACATTCTCGCAGAACGCCTTTGTATCCACAATAAAGCACGGTGTTTTTAAATCCATAAAAGATACGAACTCCGACACGGATCATTCCTCCGAATTGTAAGGTAAGAGGCTTTACTCTCCGTAAAGCCGGATTCTCATTTTTTCCAGTTCCGGTAACTGGCCCATGTCCATCCATTCATTTTCACTGACCGGAAACACAGCCACCCGCTTTCCTTTCTGCCGTTCCCGTTCAATAATATCCGGAAAACCGATAACTTCGTTTTCACCAATGTCATCAATAACCTCCGGCTCCGCGATGTAGATCCCGGTATTCGTAAGGAAAGACATCAGCGGCTTCTCCGTCATTTTTGTAATTGCGCCATTCAGACCCATTTCCACCACGCCGTACGGTATATTGATATTCTCATACGCACAAATCATCGTGATTGTATTCCCGTTCTCCCGGTGAAATTTCAACATGCTCTCATAATTCGCCGTCAGCAGGGCGTCGCAGTTGGCAAAAAAGAATGTCCCGGAAATCTTCCCCTGCAGAAGACTCAGTCCGCCGCCCGTTCCCAGAGGTTTCTCTTCGTCATACCAGGTAATATTGTAGTGATTCTCATTGTCGGAAAAGTAAGCCTTCATCAGTTCCTTTTTATAGTTGACAATGATGTGGAATGCATCGCACCGCCAGGTCTGGTATTCCTGCATGATATGTTCGATAATCGGAAGATCCCCTACCGGGATCAGTGGTTTGGGAAGCACCTTTGTAAAAGGATCAAGCCGAGTCCCTCTTCCTCCGGCATTAATAACCACCGGAAGATCCAGATGATTCCTGGGCTTGATCAGGAGGTCATCTTCCGTATATACGCCCGTTACGGTTCCGTCTTCGTCTACAATCGGAACAGCCACAACATATTTCTTATGATACAGGGACCTGGCTTCTTCCGGTGTTCTCGCCACTTTCGGATGTCTGTTTGCCGCGTTCATCGCCGGATCCGTCATCTGTCCGCCGGTAAGCAGATAGCGGCGGACATCGCCGTCGGAAAGGCAGCCTGTTATCCTGTTTTTTTCATCGGCAATGAAAAGCACGCCGCAAGCATTCGCGTCGATTTTTTGCATTGCCTCTGAAACCGTCAGATCACCGCTTCCCAAAAACTTTCGAAAATCCAGTGTATCCATTTGCCAGGCTCCTCAGCAGCTGTTTCACTTCCTCCGCCGTCAGGTGGATCTCTTCCTCCGTAATCTGCGTAGAGGAAGGAATGTTCAGAATGCGATCCGCGTAGAAGGGTGCTTTTTCCAGCTGATACGTCACTTCGTTCTGGTATGGTTTCTGCTCATTGATCAGTCCCCAGATCGGCCGGGTCTCAATTCCCCGATCGTGCAGGGCAATCACAATCTCCCGCATGGAGGCAGAAATCTGCTCCCGGTCAATCTGCAGGGAATAGAACCATTTGTTGCTTTCCGTCCCTTCGCGGAAAGGCATCAGAGAGGCAAGGTCAAATCCGTCAAACAGTGCCCTGTACCGTTCCCAGTTTCGCCGCTTCCGCCGAATAAACTCCGGTAGCTCTTCCATCTGAGCACAGCCGATAGCCGCCTGCACGTTTGTCATCCGATAATTGTATCCAACCTCGTCGTGGATGTAGTAGTGCGGGTCCGTCTTCGCCTGGGTG
>CADBNG010000354.1 GCA_902795985.1 uncultured Lachnospiraceae bacterium | reverse complement strand
TCATCATAGGTATGCGCCTGGACGGCTTTGAAAACGTAAAACACGGGTTTGCCGTTCTTCAGGCGCCGGAAAGTCAGCGTAAAGGTTCCCGTTTTCTGAAGGGCCGTCAGAATCTCTTCCTTCCGCAGCCGTGCTTTCATCCGTTCCCGGTCCTTTGGCGCAACCTGATTCTGAACCATCATTTCACAATGGGCGAAGAAACCCGCCCCGCCGGCCTCGATCTGCAGGTCTTCATCGTCCCCTTCCGCGCTGAACAGCACGAAATGATCGTTCTCCGTATCCACATAATAGATAATATCATAACCGGTGGAAAGAGCATGGGCGATTCGTCCGAAAGTCGGTTCCTTTCCCTCTTTCTTTCCGGAATCGGCTTCTTTTATCATCAGCTGGTCCAGGGTCTCTTTCCGTTCGGTAAGGAAACGCTCATAGTCTCCGGCAGGAAGCGGTCTGGAGAAATAATAGCCCTGCACATAGTCGCATCCCATCGCCTTAAGCGCCAGCATCTGCTCCTCTGTCTCGACACCTTCGGCGATAACCGGGACGGAAAGATATTCCGCGATATCCAGAATCACCTCAAGAAGCCGGGTGTCTTTGCGGTCCAGAAAGGCGCTGCGAATAAACCGCATATCCAGCTTGAGCGCGTCAATGGGCAGCGTCGAAATCATATTGAGTGACGAGTAACCCGTTCCGAAATCATCCATCTCGATCTTGAATCCCAGTTTCCGGAGATGCTCCACTACTCCTATGATCTGCTTGGAATCCTGGGTATACGCCGATTCGGTAATCTCCAGATGCAAATCCTTTTCCGTCAGACCGTTTTCCCGCAGCAGGCCGTTCAGGATTTCCACCAGATGCGGATCATACATGTCAATACGGGAAACATTCACCGAAACCGGTACGGAAAA
The DNA here is from genome assembly GCA_902795985.1 of uncultured Lachnospiraceae bacterium. Next base: position 8,411 of record CADBNG010000354.1, on the reverse strand, counting down.
GCCGAACTTCTCCTTCCAGATACGGATCTGGACGGCGGTTTCCCTCCAGATATAATTATCCAGCCTTCGGATCAGCCCGTTCTCTTCAAAAAGAGGAATGAACTCGCCCGGAGAAACCATGCCGAACTTCGGATGTTCCCAGCGAACCAGGGCTTCCGCGCTGGCCAGAACCGGGATTTCCGGCCGGATATCGAATTTCGGCTGAAAATATACCCGGAACTGCTTCTCGTCAATGGCGTTCTGGAAATCTTCAATCAGCTGTTCATAGTACAGTTCCTTCTCATGAAGGCTCTGGTCATAGATTCCGATTGTGGTGGTAAAACTGCCGGAAACGGTATCCGCCGCCATTTTTGCCCGGTCGAAGCGGCGTTCGATATCCAGGGACTTGTCCACGATCTCATAGACGCCCATCCGCAGGCGAACCCGGTTGCCGGAAGAATCCTCTCCGGACAGGCCGATCGACGCGTTCTCAAGAATCTGTTCATAATCCTTCCCGTGCGGACAGTAAACCATGAACGTATCCGCCTCTCTCCGGCAGACGATTCCTCCGGTGTCCCGGACCATTTCGCGGACCGCTTCACCGATCCTTCGGAGTACGCTGTCGCCGTATTTTGTCCCGAACCGTTCGTTGATCATATGAAAATGGTTGACGTCCAGAACAATGGCGTCCATATCCATTCCATGATGGTGATGGTCAAACTGTTCCGCATAGCGGTAGAAATACTCCCGGTTATACAGCCCGGTCAGAGGATCCCGTTCCGTGGAATTGATGATCTCCCGGTCTTCCGACAGTTCGATAATTCTGCGGATACGGGCCTGAATCACCCCGAACTGGGGATAGGGCTTCGGAATGAAATCGCTGGCGCCGATCGTCAGGCTCTCCACTTCCGCCTCCTGGTCCGATGTCAGGACGATGACCGGTATCCGGGCGATTCCCGGCTCCTTCTTCATGATCCGCAGCGCGTCAAGACCGCTTAAGACCGGCATCATCAGATCCAGCAGTACCAGGGAAAGGGTTTCCTGGTGTTCTCTCACCTGATCCAGCATCTGCTGTCCGTTCTCCGCGTAGATCAGTTCATAATCATCCTGCAGGATAAATCCCAGCATCTCGCGGTTGACCGCTTCGTCGTCCGCGATCAGCAGCAGGCGTTTTCCGTTGGCGGAATGGAACTTGTCATGGCTTTTGAGCATCTTTTTTCCTCCGGTTATTTCAGGAGACCACTCCGCCGGTCAGCGGGTCCTGGCTCCCATGGATTTCAACTCTGTTTTGCGGCGGTACATCTGCGCATCGGCGCGTTCAAATACATCCTTCACCCGCATATCCTTCCCGGGAATGTAATCGGACATGCCGGCGGAAACCACCGTTTTGTCCGTCCCGATATGATCTTCCATCTGCCGGTTCATGTCCGAAAGGATCGCCTCCCGGTTTTCGAAGTCGCTTCCGGTCAGGATTACGACAAATTCGTCTCCGCCGATCCGGAAAACGGGGCTGTGCTGATACAGCCGGCAGATCAGCCGGCAGGCCTCGCGGATATATTCGTCTCCGGCGGCATGGCCTTTGGTGTCATTGATATGCTTCAGGCCGTTGACGTCGCAGACAACTACCGAAAAGGCCTCCGATTCCCCACCGGCGATTTTCACATCCCGTTCCCTTTCGCTTTCCGCAAAGGCATGCTTGCTCTTTACGCCGGTCAGCGGATCGGTGTTGGCCAGATTCCGGACCATGCCGAGCTCCGACTCGCTTTCCCGGGCGCGCCGGCTCATAACGGAATAGTTGTTGAGCAGGACTCCCAGAGACAGGCCGAACAGGGCAACCACAATAATAATACTGACCGCATTCGTCCGGCGGATGTAGGACAGCTCTGCCGCAACGATGCCTCCGTCATTTGCCGAATAGGCGGAATAATAATCCTGGATGCGCAGCAGGGCATTTTCCGTCGCATGCATGGTGGACTGATTCATCCAGACCAGGGAAACAAACAGCACCAGCGCCAGAAGAGCTACCCAGACAATAATCGATTTTCCGAACCGGTCCGAATCATCCCGGTTCAGGACGAGCCGGAAAAACGCGAAACCGAGTACTGCCCAGATAACGAACAGGAAGTAGGATTCCGTCGCCATGCTGCCCGTTGTGAAAAGGTTCGGTATAAGCAGATAAGCTCCAAACCCGATCATCAGAATCATTCCCAGAAGACCGGTGCTCCGCTCGGTTTTATCCCCCCGGAAGCCGGCGGTTTTCCAGGCGCTTGCGGACACGTAGCCGTAGACCAGTACGGCTCCGATGGTCGTAACGTCCACGATCCAGCCGACGGATGTCCTTCCCAGAAAAGGAATAATCATCGAAACCAGTCCGGTCAGCAGCACGGCCACTGCCTTCCTGCAGTTCATACACAGCAGGGTTACCAGTAAAATGGCAAGAATCGAAATCAGCGCCTCACCGAAGAAAACATCATAGCCGAAAAGGCTGTACATCCGTCCAAATTGAAAAATGTCTCCGATAAAATACCGCGCAAAGAGCGGAACGGCCGTTGCGTTCGCCCAGAGTATGGCCAGATAAGTCAGCATAAGAAACCAGGCGACCAGGAATCCATGGTCGTGTCCGAATGCATCCCGGCCAAAGGAATAGGCTCCGCCGGCTTCCGGACAGACATTCATCATATAATGATAATTCCGGCTGATCACCAGCATGATCACCGCGCCGATAACCAGACCCAGCACACTGCCGGCCGGACCGGCCTGGGACAGATAGGTGCTGCTGGTGATCACAAGGGATCCCCAGCCAATGCTCGTCCCCAGCGACAGTGCCCACACTGCAGCCGGCGACAGATACGGTCTCAGCTGATTCTGGACGCTCTGGCCTGTTTCTTTGCTCATACTGCTCTTTCTATTACTGCTTTACATCCGAAAAAAGCGCCGACAGCGTCTTTGCCATCTGCTCCGGATCAATCGGCTTGGCGATATGGCCGTCCATTCCGGCCTCCTTTGCTTTTTCAATGTCTTCCGCAAAGGCATTGGCTGTAACGGCAATGACGGGGACCGTCGAAAGGACGGGATCCGGCAGCGCGCGGATAGCGGCCGTCGCTTCATATCCGTCCATCTCGGGCATCTGTATATCCATCAGTACCGCGTCGTAACGGCCCGGCTCCGAATCCCGGATCTTTTCCACGGCGATCCGGCCGTTTTCGGCATAATCCACAACAAAGCCCATCCCCTCCAGCAGCATCTCCGCAATCTGGCGGTTGATTTCCATATCCTCCACCAGCAGGACCCGTTTCCCGGCGAACTCCGGACGCAGCACAGCCGCTTCCGTGTTCTGCAACGCGTCCGCTGCCGTTTCCGCGGCTTTCCTGAAACGGAGGCGGATCCTGAATTCCGTTCCTTCATTCGGAGCCGTGTTGATTTCGATGGAACCGTTCATGGCGTCGACAATTTTTTTGGTGATTGCCATACCGAGTCCGGTTCCTTCCTTCCGGCTGATCGTGGACGATCTTTCCCGTTCAAAGGCCTCGTAAACATTCTCCACAAATTCTTCCGTCATGCCGATCCCGGTATCCTTTACGGAGATTTCATAAGCCGCTTCTTCCGGCCCGGCTTCCCCGGTCTCACGCAAAGTCACCCGTACTTCTCCCTCCGCCGGCGTAAACTTGCAGGCGTTGCTTAAGAGATTCAGCAGTACGCGCAGCATCCGGTCCCGGTCAAAAACGACAAAACGCGTCTGAACTTCTTCTTTATCCAGAATGTAATGAATCCGCTTTTCTTCCATCGAGGTACGGAACATTTCAAAAGCGGTTTCGACGGTTCCGATCAGATCGTGATTTTCCTCTTCCAGAACCAGGCCGTCGTTTTCGATCCGGCTCATTTCAAGCATATCATTGATCAGGGTCTGGAGATGCCGGCCGGATACGTCAATCTTCTGAATATAATCCCTGACAGCCGGTGGAACGTCCGGTTCCTGCTCCGCCAGATGCGTAAAGCCGAGAATGGCGTTCATCGGGGTACGGATGTCATGGGACATATTGAACAGGAACTGGGTTTTGGCTTTGCTGCTTTCCTCCGCCCGCAGTTTCTCCCGTTCTATCCGGTTATGCCGCGCGCTCAGCATTTTCTGGACATACAGCATCACAATCAGCCCGATTCCGGTGAAAAGCACCAGTACTATTCCGTTCCGGACAACCATCTGCTTTGTCGCAGCGGAATCCGCCGACTGATACAGGCTCTTCGCGAACCACATCATCACCGAATACATAAGCAGGCCGAACAGCACCGTGCTGGATGCAGCGGACCCGTCGTAATCCGTCAGGTCGCTCTGACGCATCGTCCGCCAGTAGAACGCAAAGCCGGCCAGGCACCAGACTGCCAGCAGCAGGAAGGAAGGGGCGCTCATGGTTTCGATGGAACCCAGACGCGAAAACAGCAGGACTGCCGCAAAAACCACGGCAATACAGGTTCCCAGTCTTCCGGTGAACCGTACCGACCGGTCCCCCTTCGCCCCGGCTATCTTTGCGGCCGCTGCGGAAGTGTATCCATAAGCGATCACCGCGCCGAAAGAAGTCAGTTCAACGAACCAGATCAGCGCATTTCTTCCGAAGAAAGAAAGAATAATCGAAATAATCAGAATAAAAAGGATGCTGAAAGTCGACCCCAGAAACTTTCTGGAAAGAATCCGGTCTTCCGCCATGGTGGAAAGCATCCGGACACAGGCCCGGGAAGCGCCGAGAATTCCGGTCATAACCGCGGCCAGCGCTGAAATGGAAATCAGTACCAGCCCGGGAGTGCCGATATGACTTTGAACCGCGTGAAACGTCGGAACGGAATCCACTCCGCTCAGGTGGCTCAGGGCTCCGATGTATTCCTGCCAGGACGAAAACCCTTCCGGTGTCGCGGAAACACCCAGAAGCGAAAGAACGGTATAGGAAAATCCTCCGCAGACAATGGCAAGGATGATGACCCTGCGGGACCGGCGGATCGGAAAATCAAAGTGTGTCGTTTCCAGCGCTACAGCTTCAAAACCGGCAAAAGCCCAGGGTGCCAGCAGGACAATCATGAAGATTCCGTTGATGGTTCCGGGCGTTCCGGTCACGGTTCCGCTCAGCTCCGCCGGTTCAAGATTCGGCAGTCCGACAAAGGTCAGCACCAGCACGCCGGCAATCAGAACAAACGCCAGAATCGTCTGAAGGTACTGCATCAGGGGTTTTCCCAGGATAAAAAGCAGTCCCGTCAGCACCAGAGTGGCCGCTGAAAGAATAATCTCTCCCAAATAGACATTCTCTCCGGCGATCTGGTAGTAAAAGCCGAGCGGGAGAAGTGGGCCGAAAATGGTCCGGATAACCACGAACAGCGCCGTGGCATTCAGAAATACAATGGTCAGGTAAGATAACGAAAGAAACCAGGAGCAAATGAACGCATGATCCCGGCCGAAAGCTTCTTTGGTATAGGAATAGACCCCTCCGGTCTGCGGCCGGTTTTCCATCAGATAGGAAAAATTCCGTCCGATCACCAGCATGACCGCAGTACTGATCGCCAAGGCAGCAACGGTGCCGATGGGTCCCGCAAGGGGAAGGAAGGTTGTTCCCGGCATGACAAAGGCGCCCCAGCCGACAATGCAACCGAAAGCGACCGCCCAGACATCTGAAAAAGAAAGATAGCGGTTCAGACGCCGTCTTTCCTCTCCCGTATATCCGGACATAACTCTTTTTTTCCTAGCCATGGGTTTTCTTCCTACTGTATGTAAACAACCGCTGTTTTGCGCAAAGCGCTGATCACCCGGAATATCGCGGAGTAAATCATACCGGATCCGTAAATATAGCACATGATCTGCGGGGATCGGATAAAGGCCAGCGCAAGTATCGCAATTGCAAGATTAAATGAGGCCTGAAAGAGGCTGAAGCGCCAGGACGGGGATCCGTAACGCCTGGCTTCCCGGACCCGGAGAATGCCCATCACGCCGGAAAAGCCGTGCAGTCCAAGAAGATACAGCATGATATACGTTCTCGGAACATCCGAAAACGTATACAGCATGACGCCGAGATCGATCGCGATCACGCCCAGGAACAGAACCATCTGGCCCCCTACCATATAACGGGCCATCATAAAGTAGAAAACCAGAAACCGGACTCCCTGCACAACAAAGGAAATGGACACGATCGACGCGACCAGAAGATATCCCGTGTCCGGTCTTACAATGATCAGAACTCCGCCGGCGATAGTAAGAAGGCCTATAAGAATGTCAATCAGATGCTGAAATCGGTTCATTCTTTTTTCCCTCTCTTTTTTCTTTCCTTCTCTTCCGCGTGCTTGACCAGCCGGATATAATCCCTGTTGCCCTTTAAGCCCTGTTCCTTTTCATACTCCACCGAAACACCGGCCAGAGGGTTCCCTGATTTGTAAATTTTATTGGTAACGAGGCTTTTCTGGGCCAGGGCCGCAAAGAAGAATTTTCCCAGGAACGTTCCGGTGCTGTGGGTTCCATCCGGGGCGTTCCGGTATTCATCCTGATAGCGTTCCAGATCAAAATCATCGATCGTGCAGCCGGAAAGCCTTTCTCCCAGAGCTTTCCAGTCCGCGCTGGCGCTCAGCTGACGCTTTTCCAGAATCTGCCGGATCTCTTCATCCCACTCAGCGATGGCTTCCGTGTCATACTGCTCTTTTTCAAAGGAAGGATTCACTCCCCGGAGATATTTCAGGGCAGCGATCATCTGGCAGAACGCATGATAATAATCTGACGGATTATCCTTCAGGATTTCTTCGTAATTGCCCCAGGCGGGAAGGTAGCGGTACCGGGCAAAGCTGTAGTCCGGGAAATGTCCCGCCCGTCCATGGCCGAGATTCATGATGTTGTTTTCGCTGTTCGGCTGAATGCTGTTGGAAAAGACCCCATTCTCAATGTCATCCGGCGCCGATGGACTGTGCTTGAATTTAATCTGCCGTTCCCGGAAGGAATCCCCGTCCCGGATTTTTTCATAAAAGTAGAAGCTGACGTTATTGATCACCATGGAAGGGGTTCCCGCAAAATAACGGTGCGCCCAGGTGTCGGCCAGAATGTGCATCGCGATCCCGACCGCCTGAAGGCTTCCGGTTTCCTTCGCCAGTTTCACTGAATCGATCAGCAGATCCCCGTTCACATTGCAGATCAGCCGGTATTTATTCTGATACCGCTTTCCTCCGCGGCACGGCGCATACAGATCATACGGAAGAAAATGGAAGGACGACCAGATCCGTGTGATGTCCTGAAGGCCGGCCCGGTCCGTCCTCGCTTCCATCAGTTCCATCTGAAGCTGTGTGGTTGCCGCGGCAAGCGGTCCCTGCAGTGAAGCAATCAGGGTTTTCGTACAGAGGTCCACGAACTGCGCGCTGTAACAGATCGCCTGGCTTTCCTCATGGGAATAGCCCGCGATGATGGAGGCGCAATAGGTTGCGTAATAATGAAAATCTTCCTGCATTTCGGTTCCTGTTATTCTTCCTGTGTCTGAAGCGCTATTTTTTTCTTGATTCTTTTGACCCGTATCGCCGTGATTGCCAGGATCAGCAGTGTTATGTTGGATGTAACGTCCACGGCCATCGTAACAATGGTCGACACAATCCCACTGCCGCTGTTAAATAGATCTTCGTCAAGCAGTTCCGTCGTCGTCAGGTACAGGCTGAATCCGGCCAGAATAAAGGCAAAAACCACATAAACGATCCTCTTCTTTTTCCCGCCGGCTTCCGCGATCGCGGAACGGCCAATATAGACACGCAGAAGCAGATCGATAATAATAACAATAAATATAACTGCAAAGATAATAAGAAGCGTTCTCAGCATAACATCGTCGTCAATGCCCAGTTCCGCCATTTCATTCGCAAATTCCGCATCCTCCTGTGCCGCCGCTTCGGCACTGGAATCAATGCCGATGCTGGATAACGAAATTAGAAGGACTTTAATTACCGACCAGATGCTGAAAAGGATGACGCCAATCCCGGTAATGGCCAGTGTGCTCTGATGTTGTCTCAGTTCCCTCTCCATGGATATGCTCCCATCACATGCAACAGGTATTCTTTCATCTGCAGCCAAGGATCTCCCTCAGACTTCTCCTGTTCTATTTTACCACCTGACAGGATTTTTTCAATTCTCTTACGCAGGGAAAAGAGGTGTTCTTCCGGTTGAGAATCCGCCCCCTTCTGTACTATAATACTTTTGTTAACAGCGATGACCATCGGCTGTTTCCTTCACGGTCTGATTTCAGGAAACCGGAAAGCGGCTTCCTGCCCTGGTAAGGAAGCCGCCGTTAATCGGACGGAAGGATAAAGCTGTGAAGAAATCAACGGTCGGCCTGATCCTGATTATTATTCTGACTGCCTGCAATATGCGGGCGCCTTTCACGGGCGTCGGCACATTGACGACAATGATCCGTGCCGATCTCGGCCTTTCCAATACC
>CADBNG010000353.1 GCA_902795985.1 uncultured Lachnospiraceae bacterium | reverse complement strand
TTCGCCATGATCGCGTCGATCTGCTTTCGTCCTTCAATACCCGGGAGCGTGATCGACTTAACATCCTCACGATAATACCCGACGTTTTCATACATCTCCTGAAGCATCGCGATCAGGCTGGTGCCCTTTGATCTGGCATAGGCAGCCGCCTCGCACAGCGCCATGGAGGCAGCGACAGCGTCTTTATCGCGCGCGTAATCCCCGATCAGGCAGCCGTAGCTTTCTTCAAATCCGAACAGGAACGTTCCGTCCTTTTCCGTCTCCATCCGCAGCATTTCCCGGCCGATGTATTTGAATCCGGTCAGGCATTCGGCAAAGCGTACGCCGTATTTCTTCGCAAGCGCGGAGGCCATATTGGTCGAAACAATGCTGGTAATCACTTCCCCGTCTTTCGGAAGGATTCCCAGTTCTTTTCTTCTGCGCAGTTCATAGTCCGCGATCAGGCAGCCGGAAACATTTCCGTTCAGATCCAGATACTTTCCCCTTTCCTCCCGGATCCGCACTCCGAGACGGTCGGCATCCGGGTCCGTTGCAAGGATCAGATCCGCGTCGACTTCTTCCGCCAGCTTCAGAGCCAGGGCAAAAGCTTCTTCCGCTTCGGGGTTCGGATAGGAAACCGTCGGAAAAGCCCCATCCGGCTCCGCCTGCTCCGGCACCACATAAAGCTTTTCAAAACCGAGTTCGGTCAGAATACGCTGTACCGGCATCCGGCCTGTGCCGTGAAGCGGCGTATAGACTATTTTCAGTTCCCCGGCATATTCGGCAACCGCCTCCGGTGAAAGGATACAGGCTTTAACGGCAGCGCAATAAGCGTCATCCGCTTCCTCGTCAATCGGAATATAAAGTCCCTGATCCATCGCGGCTTGTTTGTCCATGGTGAGGACGCTGTCAAAACCGGTAATCCGGTTCACTTCGTCCATAATTCCGGTATCGTTCGGCGGCGTAATCTGCGCGCCGTCGGCCCAGTATACTTTATAGCCGTTGTATTCCGCCGGATTATGACTGGCCGTAATGTTTATGCCTGCCGTGCAGCCGTAATAACGCACGGCGAAGGACAGTTCCGGCGTCGGACGGAGGGATGTGAAAACATAAGCCTTAATGCCGTTGGCCGCAAGACACAAAGCCGCCTCATCGGCAAATTCCGGTGAAAAATGGCGGGAATCATAGGATATGGCAACGCCCATCTTTTCTTTTCCCTGAGAAAGGATATAATTTGCCAGCCCCTGTGTCGCCTTCCGGACGGTATAGCGGTTCATCCGGTTTGTGCCGGCACCGATAATGCCGCGCAGCCCGGCTGTACCAAATTCAAGCCCTTTGTAAAAGCGCTCTTCGATCTCCTTTTCATCCCCCCGGATGGCTTCCAGCTCCTGCCGGGTTTCATCGTCAAAATAGGGGTCCGCCAGCCAGGACTCGTACATTTCTTTTGCGTTCATTGGCTGTTCCTTTCTGTGGAATCCGTCGTCCACCTGCGTTGAATCATGTTGATAAGATACGTTTTATTGTTATGTTCATGGTTTTCCAGTACATCGTCCAGCGCAAGATCCAGATACTGTCCGATCCATGGTCCTTTCGGAATCCCCAGATCCAGCAGATCCCTTCCGCCGACCGCGAGTTCCCGGATGGACAGACAGTCCCCGCGCTCCCGTATACGCTCATATACGGCCATGGTTTCGGTTAAAAGCGCCAGCTTCTCTTCTCTCCGGTAATCGCTCTGTGCCAGAATGTCGGCCCTTTGCAGAAGGAAAAAATCCTCCATCCGGGATGTTCCGAGCCCGGCCGCAAGACGGCGGACAAAGGGTTCCTCCGCCGGAAGATGCCAGTCATGATAGCGGACCAGAAACGAAACATCGGAAAGAGTCTCATTATCCATCTTCAGCCGTTTCATGATGGACTTCGCCGTCTGTTCGGAACAAAGGGCATGTCCTTTAAAATGATCCGTTCCGTCCGGATCCGTCTTCCTGCTTTCGGGTTTCCCGATATCATGAAATAAAGCCGCCAGCCGGAGGCGTTTTTTCGGAGGAACGTTTTTCAACACTTCCAATGTGTGCTCTCCCACGGAAAAGCAGTGGTGGCGGGAGTTCTGCGGCGTTTTCATCATCCGATCGAACTCCGGAAGGATCACGGACGTGACGCCCATGCTGAAAGCCTCCCGGATTCGTTCCGGGTGATCGGAAACCAGGATTTTAACCAGTTCGGAACAGATTCGTTCCGCGCTGATACTTCCCAGGTTCTCAGCCAGAAGCACAACAGCCTGCCGGGTTCTTTCTTCAATCCGGAACCCCAGCTGCGCACTGAACCGGACGGCCCGGAGAATCCGAAGGGCATCTTCCGAAAAGCGTTCTTTCG
>CADBNG010000352.1 GCA_902795985.1 uncultured Lachnospiraceae bacterium | reverse complement strand
CTTTATCTGGAGAATGGCCGGCCAGCCTTCTTCAAAGGCGTCCTTGTCCTTTAAGGATGTAAATTCGAACACCCAGTTTTATGCCGCGATCCGCTGGGCTGTCGGAAAGGGAATCATCAGAAGACAAACCGCTTCTCTGCGGCAACCAGCCTTCATTCTTCCCTTTCGAGCGGGATCTCTCCCAGGTTCACACTGAGTCCTTCCGCCGTTTTGATCCCTTCGATTTTTTTCAGCACGTACCCTTCCGCTTCGATATAGAGATCATGCTTCCCGGAAGGCAGATCTTCGAACCAGAAATCGCCGAACAGGTCCGTGGCGGCCTCACGCCGCCTGCCGCCGGTCAGCAAACGGCATTTCGCTCCTTCGATAATCTCTTTCTTTTCCGGATCGTAGACCAGACCCGCAATAAAACGGCCGGGGATATTCCGATAGTGCACATTCGGTTTCGTGCCCTCTTCCGGCTTTCGCGTCACGGTGCCTTCCAGCTCTTCGGTCCCGTCGCTCAGATCCACGAACTTCATGGCTTCGGTCGGACAGGCTTCTACACAGCGCGGCAGGTCGAAACCATTGTCCAGAAGGTGCGCGCAGCCGGTGCATTTCTGTGCAATGCCGAGTTCCGGATTCATGAAAACCGCGCCAAAGAAGCAGGCGTCTGCGCATTTTCCGCAGCCGGTGCACTTTTCCGGCTCAATAATCACGAAATCGTGGTCTTCGTGTCTGGAGATCGCGCCGCATTCGCAGGCAGCCATGCACCGCGGATTATCACAGTGATTGCAAAGTGTCGGAATATAATGCATACGGACTTTCGGTGTCGTTCCTTCCGTATGCTCCTCCAGTTTCAGCCAGAAATGCCCCAGTTCCGGCTGAGGCCTGGCGTAAGGCGCCCAGTCATTGCCGCAGTGCTCATCCTTGCAGGCGGTCTGACAGCTGTAGCAGCCAATGCATCTCGCGATATCAATGACAAATGCTTTTTTCCCCATGATCACCCCTCCTTTCCGGTTTCCGGAATCATCCAGCCATCCAGGCAGAGTCCGATGCCCTTATCGACTTTTCTCGCGAACGCTTCCGGATATTTCCGCTTCCACTCTTCCATTTCCGCGTCCGTGACTTTCTGAACCTCCACCAGGAAGCCCGTGACGACCATGCCGGCACAGTGCTCGGAAGAAATATTGGAGGGGGTGATCAGGTTGATCGCGCCGCCGCGGTCGATCCCGTTCGGATCGATCGGATCAAAGCGGGCACCGTGATCCACATAAGCCGCGCCGGGAATCAGCCGTTCCGTTACGAAAGCGCCGCATAAAACGATGCCTCGTTCGTTGAAAACTTTAACGATATCACCGTGTTTGATACCACGTTTTTCTGCCTCTGCGGGATGGAGCCAGACCGGCTCATACTGATAACCGTCTTCGCAGCGGATCTTCATGGTCTCCACTTCACGGTTCCATTTGATGTCGTCGCACTGGGCGTGCATGCGCCAGTGGCCGTGGTTCGATATGCAGAGCAGCGGATAGATCTTTGCCCGTTCGGATGAAATGTTCTCATCATGATAGAAGCCTTTTTCGATCCATTTCGGATGCGGCGGACGCTCTTCGTCATCCGGGAAATACTGCTTCAGCGCGGATGAAGTGAATTCCAGTTTTCCCGTCGGCGTACTGAGCGGATGGTTCTCCGGATCGATGTAGAACTCAAACAGTCCGGCGGGCAGTTTGTCGTAGTTTTCGGACGGCCTGAAGAAATGTATGCCGCCTTCCTTTTCGATAAAGTCTTTATAGGACAGGCCGTTTTCCGGCAGGCCGGTAGCGCTGTAGAACAACTCGCAAAGGGTCTCTTCGTCGTTATCGTAAACGTCGCCCATGGTATATTCTCTGTAATAATCTTCTCCCAGCGCTTTCGCTACCCGGGCGACTGCCTCAAAATCATTTAAGGACTCGCCCACCGGATCCGAACACGCGTGCGCGCGGATGACTGCCTGGAAGATGCCGCCGCCGTCATCCTCGATCATATCCTCCATTTCCTTTTCCGTCACGATCGGCAGGATGATATCGGCCATCAGGCAGTCGTTTTCCAGCGTCATATGCTGGGCGACCATGCATTCGATCTCTTCGCTCCGGCAGGCCTTCGCGAACCGGAACCCGTCGTTCCAGCAGGTCGTATTGCACGGCGCGTCTGTCCAGATCATATGGACGCGGGAACAGTCTTTGCCGGGATAATGGAAATGCAGCCACTGCTGGCTTGTCGGCCCGCCGAAGGTAAGAAGGCCCCACCAGTCCGCATGCCCTTCCAGAAGCGCCTGCGCTACCAGACAGCGGGGAATCGCCTGGATCGGTCCGCGGTCGTCATAAGTCATCAGCTCCTTCAACCGGGGATCGCCCTTGACATTGATCTTTCTTGTGGCAAAGCCTCCCAGATCGATCTCCGGCCCGCCGGTGTTCTTTGCGGTGATCGGACCGTTTAAATGAAGGGCCTGTTCAGCCACTTCATCCGTCACCGGGAAATAAGTCTGGCGTTTCAGGTCCATGGGCCGCACCATGTCGGAGAAACCGGGCAGCCGGGTCGGCTGCTCTGTCTTATAGGGGATCGGGCCGTATTCGTCATCCAGGTTCCATTCAATCATTTTTGCCTGGTGATGCCCGGGTTTTCCCAGGCCCTGCATCCCCAGCGCGATCGCCGCCAGTCTCGCCGGTTCATGGCTGTAGGGTCCGCGGATATTGCCGCCGCCGTTGCCGATGATCTGGCTGGTATCATATTTCGCCCAGGCCCGGGCCAGCGCCTTGATGGTCCATTCGGAAACGCCGCACTTCGGAGACGCCCATTCCGGTGTCTTCGGCACGCCGTCCTCCTTGCCAAGGATGTAATCAAAAAACTCCTCCTGCCCGACGACGTGCGTCTTTACATATTCTTTGTCATAGAGCCCTTCGTCCAGCCAGGTATACATGATGGCCAGATAAAGCGCCGCGTCCGTACAGGGCAGAACAGGGATCCATTTATCCGCGTGAACTGCTGCTCCATAGTTCAGGTCCGGGCAGACATAGACCGCTTTGATCCCGAGGTCATGCAGATAATAGCAAAGCCGGCTGGCCATATGGCCGTCGATGGCATTCGGTGTTGTTTCCGGATCGCACCCCCAGAACAGAAGCATCTGGGAATGCCTTGCGATATCCGGGTACAGATTGGTCATGGGCGCCATTTCCCCGACTGCGGTACCGCCCCAGACATGTTTTGCGCCCCAGAACCAGCCCTCCCAGGAATCTTCGTTCCTCATCTGAACGGTATAGCCGCCCATCAGGGACAAAAGCCTGGCCTGGCAGCCGTGACTGCAGTAGATATGCTTGCCTTCCGCATGCATATCCGCTTCCACAAGGACCGCCTCCGGTCCGTATTTTCTGTTGACCCGCTTCAGCTCGTCCGCGATCAGCTGTGCCGCCTCGTCCCAGGTGATCCGCACATATTTGCTCTTGCCGCGGTTCTGCGGATTTCGTTCGCCGTTCGGATCCCAGTCCACCCGTTTCAGAGGATAACGGACCCGGTTTTCGGAATAAACACGGGTCTTGAATGAGAGCCCCATATTGGACGGAAGGCTCTTGCGCGGCGGTCCGAAATCCAAGCCATGCGCACTGATCTTCCAGGGTGAAAGGCTCTCAAAGTCTCTGCCTGCATCGTAACGATACGGGCGGAGACGTATTATTTTGCCATTGTCGACATCAACGTTCACCGGCGGCCCCCCGTCCATGCCTAAAAAGGATGTGCCTTTTATCCGGCGGTCCGCTGATTTGACATCCATTTTTACTGCTTTCATAACTGGCCCTCTTTTTCCTCAAGTCGATCGATCCTTCTTGCTTACCGGACCTGCACCTGATGCAGGTGATTTTTGAAATCCGGCGAATACATTCTGTTTGTTTATATTTTACGTAATGCAGGAAAGTCTATGCGAATACTTTATTATTATGGCTGCATAGGTAACGACAATGTCAGGGAGCAACGGGGCCTGTTCTTCTGTCACATGGTGATACAAAGACAGTTCT